>JAYVZY010000221.1:0-23278 GCA_043782885.1 Sphingomonadales bacterium
CCTGCCATTCTCAAAGGCTGGTTCGACCGCGTTTATGCGCTGGGCTTTGCTTATGGTATTGGGGAGCATAGCGAGACCCGCTGGGGGGATCGTTACGGCGAAGGCACAATGGCTGGCAAGCGCGCCATGTTGCTGGTGACAACGGGCGGCTGGGCCGAACATTACGGGCCGCGTGCGATTAACGGCCCCATCGACGATCTGTTGTTTCCCATCAATCACGGAACACTCTATTATCCGGGTTTTGACGTCCTTCCTGCGCATGTCATTTACAGCACGACCAACATGGACGAAGCCCGCTATCAAGCGGAGGCCCAGCGATTACACGAGCGCGTGCAGGGCCTCGCAAGCGAAGCCCCTATTGCCTACCGCAAACAGAATTTCGGCGACTATCATGTCCCCGCGATGGAGCTGCGCGAAGGCCTGGAAGCGCCGGGTGAAACCGGCTTTGCGCTGCATATTCAAAAAGTGTGATGTTCGGAAAATATTCGTAATGGAGGACAAAATGGCAATAATTTTTAGAATTGGTTTGATCGCATGGGGGCTCTTTTTCGGGTTTATCGGCGTGCGCGGGATCATTAATCCACACACATTTACCGAGGTTTTTGGGCTGGTTGGCGAAGGAGCTGCCCGCAACGCATTACGGGCAGCCTATGGCACCTTTTCTCTTGTTTGCGCCATCCCCGCAATATGGGTGGCTTTGCAACCGAGCCGCCTGAATTATCTCCATTTCCCGATTATATTGTTCAGTGCAGTGCTGGGACTTCGTATCTTCGGCATTGGGATGGGTGACGCGCCAAACATGACCGCGATGCTTACTGAAGCGGCTTCGATCGCACTTTTGCTGGGCGGGTACTATTTTCTCCGCGCGCCTAAACCCGCTTAGATTCTGACTCATAACTCGGTTTTACGCTGAAAGTGCAGCAATTCCGCAGGATATAGGCGCTTGCAACACCGTAAGCTCGCCGCCCAATACCAATCAACAGGATGAGGCCAACGCTCCGCTAATTTAAGCAGCCATCAGTGCCAAATATTCTGACGACGGACAGGTAACAGCACAACTCCGTCGTGTGAAATTGAGGCTTGCCATTCCAGCACCGCGCCGCGCGCGCTCACCAGGATAGATTCCCGTGTCGTGGTTCCCATATTCGCGATAACCCAACACACATTTCGGTGCCCGAATCTCGTTCTGGGATTGACCCAAGTACTGAGGAAACAGCGACCTAGAGACGCGACTTTTTGAGGCAATCCGCAAAAACTTCTACACAGTTCCTGCACAGGCAAAATTGGACAAAAATAATCCATAGTTATCGATGGAATATACGGATCCAAAGATTGGAGCGGGCGAAGGGATTCGAACCCTCGACCCCGACCTTGGCAAGGTCGTGCTCTACCCCTGAGCTACGCCCGCTCGGCGTTGGCCCTCACGTTCTAAACGACATGGGGGCGGGTGAGCGGCGCTGTTAGCATCGGCTCATCGACGGCGCAAGGGGGCAAATGCGACACATCAAAGTCTTGGCAATTTGTGTTTCAATCCCACATAAGGGGGGAACGGAACGGAGACGACTCTTGGCAACACTAGGTTTGAGCGCGGCGGACAAAACGGCGGTTGAAGATTTCAAACGCGATGTGATCGAGCCTTCGATGACCCAGCTCGTGATTCTTGATTTTTGGGCGGAGTGGTGCGGGCCGTGTAAGGCGCTTACGCCGATGCTGGAAAAGGTGGCGGCGGATTATGCGGCGAAGGGCGTGACCTTGCGTAAAATCAATGTGGACGAGAACAAGCTGATCGCCTCACAGTTCCGCATCCAGTCGATCCCAACGGTCTATGCCGTGTTTCAGGGCCAGCCCGTCGCTGATCTCACCACCGCACGCACCGAAGCGCAATTGACGAAGATGCTTGATCAGCTTTTGAAGCAATTGCCGGTTCAGGGTGAAGCGCAATCGCTCAAAGCAGAGATCGCACCGCTGATTGCGATGGGTGAGGAGGTGCTGGCAAATGGCGATGCCGCGCGCGCACTCGGCCTTTTCAGCCAATTGCGCGAGATGGCACCTGACAATCTCGACGCCATGTCTGGACTTATCCGGGCATTGCTGGCCAGTGGCGATGTGGCGGCTGCGGAAACGGAATTGGCCGCACTGACACCCGAGGCTGTGAAAGATCCGGCAATTGCGCGCGCCGCCTCGGCATTGGCGTTGGCGCGGGAGGCAAAGCCGGTAGATGATCTTGCAGGCCTGACCGCCAAAGTCACCGCTGAGCCCGCGAATAAGCAGGCTCGGTATGAACTCGCAGGCGGGCTGATGGCGGCGGGCGACCGCGAGGGCGCGGCAGACCATTTGCTCGAACTCATTCAGCAGGATCGTGACTGGAATGATGGCGCGGCGCGCGCGCTCTTGCTGAAATTGTTCGAGGTCGTCGGCCTCACCGATCCGTGGGTTTCGGCGCAGCGGCGGCGGCTTTCTGCTGTGTTGTTTACGTGAGCACCAACACACTCACGCGCTTGTCGGTCTTTCCGCTCCCTGGTGCGATCCTCTTTCCGCGTATGCACTTGCCGCTCCACATTTTTGAGCCTCGTTATCGTGCGCTGGTTAGCGACGCGATGGCGCGCGATCGATGGGTGGGAATGATCCAGCCACGTGGGCCACAACAACCTCAACACGGCGATGCACCGCCCCTTTTTGCGATTGGGTGTGTTGGTAAAATCATTGATGTCGAGGCGCACGATGATGGGCGCTACAACATTGTGCTTCAGGGCCAGGCACGCTTCCGCATGGTGCGGGAGTTGGATGTCCGCACCGCTTTTCGTCAGATTGAAGCCGAGTTGGAGCAGGTAAGCGACATGCCCGAGCAACTCGGCATCGCGAATAGGGCATCATTGGAGCGCGAGGCGCGCAAATTCGCACAGACACAGGGGTATGCAGTCGATTGGGAGGCTGTGAGTCGGCTGGATGACGAGGCACTGGTCAACGGCATAGCGCAAATCGCGCCATTTGACCCAGCAGCAAAACAGGCCTTGCTTGAGGCGCCTGACTTGCCCAATCGCGCTGAACTGATCGTGCAATTGATGAGCTTCTTCGGACGGCATGATGGCGACGACCGCGTGACGCTTCAATGATCATGTCGGAGATGTTGATTGGAATTGGAAACGAGCAAATGCCCCATCAAGGATTGGATAAGTGATGAAAGTCTCTGAGAGCCGGATCGCTCGCGGGTATAAAGGGCGCTTTATGGCTGCCGTTTGTATTGCCACCGTGATGGCCATGTCCACGATCGGCGGCGCGCTCCAGGCGCAATCGACTACGGCGCCACCCGTGGCGGCCACTTTGGTCCCTACAGTGGCCCCGGCACTCGGATTGGTACGCGTTAGCCTGCAAACAAGTGTCGGCACCATCATCCTTGACCTCGACAAGGCGCATGCGCCGATCACCACTGCGAACTTCCTGAAATATGTTGATCAAAAGCGGCTGAATGGAACAACGTTCTACCGTGCGATGCAGATGGCGGGCGGCACAAGCGGGCTCATTCAAGGCGGCGCGAGCGGCGCGCGTGACCGTATCCTTCCGCCAATCGCGCACGAACCAACGAGCCAGACCGGCCTCAGCAACCGCGATGGCGTCATCACAATGGCGCGCAATGCACCGGGAACGGCAGATGCTGATTTCTTCATCTGCATCGGCGATATGAGTGGCCTTGATGCACGCCCTGGCCTTGCGGGAGATAATCTCGGCTACGCTGCCTTTGGCCACGTTGTCGAGGGAATGGATGTTGTGAAACAGATATTCGCGGCGCCAATATCTCCCACCAAGGGCGTTGGATTTATGAAGGGGCAGATGATTGCAGCACCGATTAAAATCATCTCCGCCACCCGCGTCAAGCTCACGGCAAAATGATGAAGGATGATAAGTTGGCCACTCTGCTGTGGCGTGCCATTGTGGCGCGTTCGCTGTTATTGCGCCGTAATGGCGAGAGTTTCTGAACTGGGCTGGCCTTTGACGCGAGGGGCGCTTATGTGCCCATCCGAGGCAAAGTGACGGGTTTACGACGGTAGGCAAGTGAGTTGATTGGATGAGCAATTAAATGCGCAAGGGCATAATATTAGCAGGCGGTTCGGGAACGCGGTTGCACCCGCTCACGCTGCCCGTGAGCAAGCAGTTGATGCCGGTGTATGACAAGCCGATGATCTATTACCCGCTGTCGGTGCTGATGCTGGCCGGAATCCGGGAGGTCATGATTATCACGACGCCGCATGATAGCGCGGCGTTTCAGGCACTGCTCGGCGATGGCGCACGCTGGGGGATGTCGATCCAATATGCGGTGCAGCCAAGGCCGGAAGGGTTGGCGCAGGCCTATCATATTGGGGCGGACTTTGTCGGCGACCAGCCGTCAGCGCTCGTGCTGGGCGATAACATCTTTTACGGACACGGCCTGCCAGAGATGCTCGGTAAGGCCAATGCGCGCACCGAGGGTGCCACGGTGTTCGGCTATTATGTCGCTGATCCGCAGGCCTATGGCGTCGTGTCGTTTGATGGGCAGGGCCGGGCGGAAACGATTGAAGAAAAACCCGCTGTGCCAAAATCAAACTATGCTGTGACGGGCCTCTATTTTTATGATGGCAACGCGGTTGACTATGCAAAGACCGTGAAGCCCTCACCGCGTGGTGAATTGGAGATTACTGATCTCAATCGCATCTATCTTGAGCAGGTCAACCTGAATGTGGAGCTGATGGGGCGCGGCTTTGCATGGCTCGATACCGGCACGCACGCGTCGTTGCTCGACGCAGGGTTGTATGTGCGTATTGTGGAAGAGCGGCAGGGACTGAAGATCAGTTGCCCCGAGGAAATTGCCTGGCGCCGGGGTTTTATCGATGACGCGCAACTGGAGGCACTCGCGGAACCGCTCAAGAAGAGCGGTTATGGCGTTTATCTGATGAACCAGCTCAAACAGGGTCGATCATGAACATCATCCCCACGGCGCTGCCCGAAGTGAAAATCATCGAGCCCAAAGTGTTTGGTGATGAGCGCGGTTTTTTTATGGAAACGCACAACGCCGCGGCCTTTGCGGCAGCGGGACTGGATTTGCATTTTGTGCAGGATAATCACAGCCGATCAACACGCGGCGTTTTGCGCGGGTTGCATTATCAACTGAGCCAGCCACAGGGCAAATTGGTGCGCGTGGCGGCGGGGGCGGTGTTTGATGTGGCGGTGGATATGCGGCGCTCGTCCCCGCGCTTCGGGCAATGGGTAGGGGTAGAACTCTCTGCCGCCAACAAGCGCATGCTCTGGGTGCCGCCGGGTTTCGCGCACGGCTTTGTGACTCTGGAGGATGGCACGGATTTTCTTTATAAATGCACCGCACTTTATGCGCCCGCCGATGAGCATTGCTTGCGCTGGGACGATCCCACCGTGGGCGTGAAATGGCCGCTGGACGGAATGACGCCGCAACTTTCCGCCAAGGATGCGGTGGGCAAGGTGTTGGCCGAAGCGCAGGTATATCCATGAAGATACTGATTACCGGCGCGGGCGGGCAGCTGGGCGTGGCGCTGGCTGCGCGTGCGCCTGACGGGGCACTGCTGAACCTCGCAACGCGGCATGATCTGGACATAACGAACAGTAATGCGGTTTCAACTTTGGTTGCCGAGATCAAACCCGACGTCATCATCAACGCCGCCGCCTATACTGCCGTTGACAAGGCTGAGGGGGAAGAGGCGCTTGCAACCGCAATTAACGGAACCGGCGTCGCGCATCTGGCAAGAGCTGCCGCCGCCAATCAAGCGCGCCTCGTTCATATCTCCACCGATTTTGTGTTCGACGGCCAGATGCATACACCGTATCCTCCGACTGCAGCGACGAACCCGCTCAGCGCCTATGGCCGCTCTAAACTGGTGGGGGAGGGGGCCGCATTGTCGAACCCCAGCGCGCTCCTTGTGCGCACCGCCTGGGTTTATGCCGCGCACGGCAACAACTTCGTCCAGACTATGCTGCGGCTGATGGCAGAACGCGATGAGGTACGCGTGGTGGCTGACCAAATCGGTACGCCCACCCATGCGGCCTCGCTTGCGCGCACGGTTTGGGGGTTGATCGATCATCAGGCGAGTGGTCTATATCATGCCACGGACGCTGGCACGGCCTCCTGGTATGATTTCGCTGTAGCCATCCGGGAAGAGGCGATAGCAATCGGCCTACTCAACCGCTCCGTCCCGATCATCCCGATCCCAACCACCGCTTACCCTACGCCCGCCGCACGGCCCGCTTATAGTGTGCTGGACAAGAGCGCGACGTGGGACGTGCTCGGCCAACCCGCTGCGCATTGGCGGGTGGAACTGCGGGCGATGCTGCTTCAAGTGAAAGACCTCGTGAATGGCTAATCTCCTCATCACCGGTGGTGCCGGTTTCATCGGCGCGAACTTTGTCCGCTCGCGTCGCGCAGCCTGCCCCAATGACACGCTCGTCGTGCTCGATGTGCTGACTTACGCTGGCAACCGTGCCAATCTGGATGGCTTGGCGGATGTGATGTTGGTGGAGGGCGACATCCGCGATGGCGCGTTGGTCGGAAAGCTACTCGCCGATCACAGCATCGACACGCTCGTCCATTTCGCCGCCGAGAGCCATGTTGATCGGTCAATTCATGGCCCCGATGCCTTCCTCGATACCAATATTCTCGGCACGCATGAACTGCTGAAGGCCGCCAAAAAGATTTGGCTGGATAACGGCACGGGCCAACCACACCGCTTCCACCACGTGTCTACCGATGAGGTCTACGGCACGTTGGGCCGTGATGACCCGGCGTTCAGCGAAACGACGCCCTACGCGCCCAACTCGCCTTATGCCGCGTCTAAGGCAGCATCAGACCATCTCGTGCGGGCTTACCACCATACATATGGCTTGCAGGTGACAACATCGAACTGCTCGAATAATTATGGACCGTATCAATTCCCCGAAAAGCTCATTCCGCTGTTCCTCGTGAACGCGTTACACGGGCGCAACCTGCCGATTTACGGCGATGGCCAGCAAATCCGTGATTGGCTCTATGTCGAAGATCATTGTCACGGGATTGAGCTGGTGCTGGCGAAGGGGCGCATCGGCGAAACGTATAACATTGGCGGCGGTGCGGAATTGCCGAACCTCACGGTCATCGATACGCTTTGCGCGGCGGTAGATGCGGCGTTTGCTGCTGACCCGAGCCTCGCTACCCGCTTTCCCGATGCACCTGCGGCCAGAGGCATGGTCACGGCAACCCTCAAAACAACGGTTGCTGACCGCCCCGGGCATGATCGGCGCTACGCTATCGACGAAACCAAAGTCCGCACCGAACTTGGTTATGCCCCTGCGCATGGCTTCACGGAGCATTTCGCTGCAACGCTCCACTGGTATCTGAACAACGAAGCTTGGTGGCGCGCGATTATGGATGGCAGCTACCGCGATTGGGTGGCGCAAAATTACGCCGTGCGGGGCTGATTATGGGCTGGAAATCGAGCTTGGCGCTGGCGGTCATCCTGCCGATTATCGCTTTGGCCGCAATCTATAATTACGACCGGCTTGGCACATTCAACTTTTTTCTGCCCAAGGATGCTGGGTCGCAGCGTGTTGCGGAAAACATCGCGTATGGAAGTGGCGCAAGACGGACGCTTGATGTTTATGCTCCGATTCAACCTGGCAAAAACAGGCCTGTCATCGTCTTCTTTTACGGTGGCTCATGGAACAGTGGGTATCGGCAGGGTTACGCGTTTGTCGGTCGTGCGCTAGCCGCACAAGGTTTTGTGGTTGTCATTCCAGACTATCGCATTGTGCCCGATGTGCGCTATCCCGCATTCCTACAAGATTGTGCTGATGCGGTGCGCTGGACGCGCGCCCATGTTGCGCAATATGGTGGCGATAGCGCACGGATCGTGCTCTCCGGCCATTCAGCGGGGGCATATAACGCAGCGGAGATAGCGCTTGATCCACAGTGGCTGGGTGCGGACGGTGCGGCGATCAAAGGCGTGATCGGCTTGGCTGGACCATATGATTTTCTGCCACTGGATGTTGCCTCCACCAAGGCGGCTTTCGGCTTGTGGCCACATCTCGCAGACACTCAGCCGATCACGCACGTTAGCGTTGATGCGCCGCCGATGCTGCTGCTGCATGGTGCGAATGATACGCTGGTGCGCCAACGCAACAGCATTAGTCTGAACGCAAAGCTAAACGCCGCTGGCGGCAAAGCGACTCTCAAAATCTATCCGAACACCGACCATATCGAGATTGTAACTGCGCTTGCGGTGCCGTTCCGAGGCAAAGCACCTGTCCTAGCGGATATGGCTGCATTTGCGCACAGCGTGACAGAGAAAGCGCCATAACTGATCGCAAGAGCTTGGTCGTTTTTGGCTGGCTCATTCAACTTTGCTTGTCGTGATAGGGGTCAATGCTCTTTCAGCGCAGTGATAAATGCCGCGCCATAAGCCTCTAGCTTGCGCGTTCCCACACCGGAAATAAGTGCCAGATCACGGAGCGATTTTGGGCGTACCGCCGCCATATCGCGCAGCACGCTATCGTGGAAGATGACATAGGGAGGCACACGTTCGCGCTGCGCAATGTCGCGGCGGCAGGCGCGTAACGTCTCGAACAACGGATCAACTGGCCCAGATTGCATGGCGTTGCCAAGCGCTCCTCTTGGCAGACGTTTCTTGGGCTCGGGTTTAATGATAAGAACGGGAACCTCGCCCTTCATCGTTGCGCGACCATGTGGGCCGAACCTTAGTCCGCCATAGTCGTTGACCTCCAGCGCATCGCGCAGCAGCAGCGCGCGGGCGACGGGCTTGATGAGCACAGCCTCTATACCTTTGACGATGCCGAACACCGAAAGCTGATCGTGCTGACGGGCCAGCACTTTCTCAGTCGCGTTGCCGATCAGCACCGCCTCGATGTGCGCAACGCCAAGCGATTGCCCCGTGCGATAGACGGCGGAGAGAACTTTCTGCGCCAGTTGCGTCACATCCACCCGTTCCGGAGCGTTGGTGCAATTGTCGCAATTGCCACAACTCTCGGGCGGCGTTTCGCCGAAGTGCCGCAGCAAAATGGCGCGACGGCAGCCATCGGTCTCCACCAAATGCCCTAGCGCTTTGATCCGCACCCGTTCGCCCTCGTGCCGCGATGGATCAAGTTCCTTCACCCGCTCGCGCGCTTTGGCGAAATCATCGGCACCCCAGAAGAGATGCGCGGCGGCGGGATCACCATCCCGACCTGCGCGGCCGCTTTCCTGATAATAGCTCTCAATCGATTTCGGCAGGCCGGCGTGGATGACAAATCGGACATCGGGCTTATCAATCCCCATGCCGAACGCGACGGTGGCGCACATCACCATCTCTTCGCTCTCGATGAACGCAGCTTGGTTCGCGCGCCGCACATCGGGGTCGAGCCCGGCATGATACGCGCGAACGGGACGGCCTGCGCGGCTGAGCGATGCGGCCATTTTCTCGGTGGCATCGCGGGTTTGCGCGTAGATGATCCCGGGGCCGGGGTGTGCTGCCACCAGCGCCTCGATTTGCTTCAACATCCCATCGCGCGGATGGATCGCGTAACTGATGTTGGGCCGATCAAAGCCCGAGATGATCAGACCCTCGGCGGGAATGCCGAGCTGCTTGAGTATATCGGCTCGCGTATGTTCATCCGCTGTGGCGGTGAGCGCGAGGCGGGGAATATGCGGGAAGCTATCGAGCAACGGTCGCAGCAGGCGGTAATCCGGCCTAAAATCATGCCCCCATTCCGACACGCAATGCGCCTCATCAATCGCGAACAAACAGATTTTGGCGGCTTGGAGCAGGCTCAGGAATCCCGATTGACTCGCACGCTCCGGCGCAACGTAGAGCAAATCAAGATCACCGCGCACCAGCCGATCCTGCGTTTCGCGCCAATCAACATCCACAGAGGTGAGGCTGGCCGCGCGGATGCCCAAGGTATTCGCCGCTCGAAGCTGATCGTGCATCAACGCAATCAGTGGAGAGATGACGACACAGCATCCATCATTGTGCGCGGCTGGGAGCTGGTAGCAGAGCGATTTACCAGCCCCCGTTGGCATGATGGCCAGCGTGTTTTGGCCGTTCAACACACGGTCGACCACCGCTTCCTGTACGCCACGAAAATGATCGAAGCCAAAGATGTCGCGCAAAACGGTGGCAGGGGTTGCGGGCATCGCGCGGCTATACGCAGCACCTTGCAACAAAGGAAGCTAAGCCAGGCCGCGCAGGAAAATTTATTGCTATGAGGGCCGCTCGCCAATCAGTTCGCGCACCAGCGGTTGCATTTTTACGTCAAATTTCGCAAGCATCACATGCTCATCGGCGGTATCGAAATGCGTGACGAGCTGACGCCCATTCCAAAAATGCAGCGCATAGGCTGGCGGATCCGCGACGATCATCGTGCGGCTGTCTGGGGTGTTGGGGTCTATCGGGTTCAAATCCAGCGCAACCTGAGGCGCCGTGGCTGCGCATATCGAAACCGTGTGCCCCTCCCATTGAACACTCACGTTACGATGAAGGTGTCCACAAATAATCCCAACGATTTGGGCGTGCCCCGCAATGGCTTGGGCAAAGCGCGCCACCCACGGCTCATCGGCATGGGTATTCATCCAATCAATCCCGCTCTCCACTGGAGGATGGTGCATGACGATGACGGTGGGGTGATTGGGCATTTCTGTCAGACGCGTCGTGAGCCAATCTGCGCGCACCGAACAAAACGCTCCGCCGTGTCGCCCTTCCTCAAGCGTATCGATGACCAGAAGACGCAGTGGCGGCGCGTCTATCTCATATTGCACAAAGCCGTCCACCGTTGGCACTTCAGGAAAATGAGCGCTGAAATTGGAGCGGATGTCATGGTTGCCAACGCACGCCCATACCGGAAAGGGAACTTGGCTGAGCGCGTTTTTCAGCCGCCGGTAGGATTCTCGGTCACCACGATCGGTGATGTCGCCCGTCGCCAATAACAGATCCGGGCGCGGTGTCATATGCTCCAGCACATGCAAAACCTGGTCAAGTCGCTTGCGGTTAAATTCAGCAGGGTTATCGGGCTCGAAGCCGATATGAATATCGGTAATCTGTGCAATCAGCATAGCGACCTCTTGTTTTTATTTGTTATACGGCTTTCCCCTCGCGCGCCAAGGGGCTTCGTTGACGCGATGATAATCGTGGCACAGCGCACACGAGGAGCGCGTTGGTGTGCTCACGGGCTTGAGCGCAGCCCCATTCGCGCCAACATGGCAATGACGACAGGTGGAAATGCCTGGGATGAGCACATCGTTGGTGGCATTTGAGGTGTTGGCCGCGTGGCAGGATTGGCAGGTTTCGGTCGCGTGGGCGGCATGGCTGAACCAGCCCTTGCTGAGATAATGATCTGGCTGGACAACCTTGGTGACGTGATAGCCACCGCCCGATTGGGTGATGATGTGGCAATCGTAACATGCGCCGCCCTTTGAGAAAACGCGCGCTACCGCCCCTTCTGCGCCACCGGGCCACGAATGGGGTAGGGCGTTGAGCTGTTGAGAATAGCTGCCCACTTGATGCCGCGTGATGCCGGAGAGGCCCATTCCGTTAGGTGGGCCACCGTTACGGTAGAATGCACGAATATCGGCGATCACCTGATCGGGCTCGCCGTGCCGCAGCGTGCGGTTGGTGCCGCCAATGATCTCAAATGCAAGGCTATGGCAAGATTGGCAATTGCGCTCCATGCTAACGGGGAGGAAGCGCGCGCCATCGGCACTTGGCGCGTGGCAGTTTTTGCATGCCAAGGTTTTTCCACCATTCACCGTCTGGCTCATCCGCGCGACGCCGTTCGTGACGGAAAGGTGCAGCGCGTGTGGGAATTTTAGGCCGGTGTTTTGCGTCACTGGCCCATCGAGTGACTGCGCACGCCTCTCTCCGGTTTCTGGGTTTACCACCAACATTGGCTTGAAAGTGGGGTGGTTTGTGCCAAAATCGCTGACGTCGTCGAGCTTCGTATCGGGCAACCGCGCCTTCAGGCCATTGTGGCAATCCGCGCAGAATTTCTGCGGTGTTGCCGCCATCGCACCCGAGCCGAGATGTTCATTATGACAATCAACGCATCGGCCATCCGCCTTGCCAAACGCAGCTTTTAGCGCGGCATCGTTGCTTGGCGGCCCTTTAGCGCGCAATTGTCGATGCACGTCGGCATGATCATGCACCAGCGTGTGACAGGCGACGCAGGCTTTGTCCTGAACAGCCTCGAACTTGTTGACATGGCACGCCTGACAATTTTTCTCCAAACCCTTGTGCGCCTGGCTGAGCGGCCCCGCTGTCCAACTCTGATCGCCATGATAGCCCGCACCTCGATCCTTTATGCCATGGGATGTCGCATAAGTATAAATTGGCCAAGTCAGAAACAGAGCTAGGGTCATGAGCGTTAGCGCCCACGCACCAAAACGTCGGGAGGGCAGCTTTCCCTTGAGGGTGTAAAGGCTCTCAATGTCGCGCTCTTCCGAGGAGTCGGATAGTGCAGACACCCGAGCCACTGTGATCAGCGGGTTCACACCTTCAGCGTCGACAGTCAGCCGATGGCCGCCAAAGTCGAGTTCCGCGCCGGTTGTCAGGTTAATATCGGCAGACCTGACTGGCCGACCATCCAGATCAAAACCGAGCGAGCCGAGTGCTTCCACCCGAACGCGTGTCGTTCCCTCCGCGACAAGGCGCGCATGGCGCAAGTTTACGGCCAAATCCGCCAGATGAATTTCACACGCCGCATCGCGCCCGACGAAAATTAGCGGTTTATCGTGCGACGTTGATCGGATGATCTCGCGGCCATCAGCGGTGCGGGAAATCTGGCGAACGATGAAGGTCATGCCCGCGCCCTCACCAGTAAAAAAACACGCTGATGATATGCGCGGTAAGCGCGGCAATCAGCGCGAATGTGAGTGGGATGTGGACGTACAGCCAAATTTCGAGCAGCGCCTTGTAGCGCAGATGTTTGCGCACCCGTGACAGGATCGCCAGCTTGCGGCCGAGCAGCGCATCAACCTTTTCCAGCGGGTCATTGCCCATATCGGCTTGCGGGCCGGTTTCACGCCGCAGGATGACTTGTGCATGCGACGTCGCACACCCCGGATAGCGCCCACCCAGCCGTGTGAAAATACTGCCGCCGAACGGGTCCTGATCGAGCGCGCTTTGCACGAGCGCGGCGTGATGCTGATCAAGCGTTTGTGCGGCATCGTGCAATTGGCGGTCAATCGCGCGCACGGCATTGAGCATCTGCGTTTCGGTCATCTGATCGCGGTTGTTACTCATCGCCTGCGGCACCGTGGCATAAACGGTGATGCCGAAGATGCCCGAGGCAATTACCAGCATCATCAGCACATAGGCGAGCGTATGCACCGTCCAGCCAAAGTTGAAGCCGGTGTGCAGTGTGGCGACCACAATCAGGCTCAGCCCGAGATAGGCATGCGCCGATGTCCAGGCTTTGAGCGAATAGGCCCCGCGCGTCATCTTGCGTTTGCGATAACCCAAAGCGGTCAGCCAAAGAATGAGCAGCGCACCAATCGTGCCGAGCGTATAACCCAGCGCCGAGCCGCCGTTGGGACGCGGTTGCTGGTCAATCAACAGATACGCGAGCAGCGAAAGGCCCGCCAGCACCGCCGCAACCTTGAGCCAACGGAAGCCCGCATAAGCGAGAAAGCCCTCATGTGAGCCGTCGCTTTTGAGGCGTGCCGTCTGGCGGGGTTGGGCGTTGCTCACCCCTCCCGCTCCAGCCGCGCAACGGTGAGCAATTGCTCCGGCGCAACGCGGATCGCCGCCCCCGTTGGGCAGGCACGAACACAAGCGGGGCCACCTTCGATCCCCGAACACATATCACATTTGATCGCCTTCTTGGCTTTCTCGACCACTGGCTCGGCATTGGCGTATGACCATTTCTTGCTTGGCTCGCCCGGCCCTGGCCCGCTGCCGAACAGCATCCAACTCAGCAGCCCCGGCTTTTTGGGCGGCACAGCATCCATCCGGATTACGCCATAGGGGCAGTTCCGCTGGCAATTGCCGCAGCCGATGCAGGTATCATCAATAAACACCTCGCCATCCGGCCCGCGATGGATCGCGTTGGGCGGGCAATCGGCCATGCAGTGTGGGTGTTCGCAATGGCGGCATGAGGTCGGCACATGCAAATGCGCGTACGTGCGCCCCGCCTCGCGATCGAGCCGCGACAGGCCATCATGTGAATCCGCGCATGCCTTCTCGCAATTGTCACAGCCAACGCACAGATTCTCGTCGATCAGGAGCACATCGGTAGCCTCGCCAATGCCGTTCTCGACAAGGAAATTGGCGACGTTCGAATACATATCGACGATGCTGGAGAAACTGTCTTTCTTCGCCTCGATAAAGCTGTTGGTATCCTGCCGCCCCGCCATGTCGCGCTTCACCTTGTCGAGCAGCGTGGGCTTTTTCGCGAGCAAATTGCGGAAGGCTGTTCCGTGGAGCTTGATGACCTCAGATTTGATCGCCGCGCGCACAGTGGCGGTGCGTAGACCACCTGCAATCAGTGCCATTTCGCCGACATATGATCCGGCGGGGAGGTAAGAGAGGAACACTGGCTTACCGCCAATCATCTTCTCCACAATCATCGAGCCTTGGCGAATGACGTAAATATCGTCGCCCTGGTCGCCCTCGGTAATCACCGGCTTGCCCGCGCTCACCGTTTGGATTTCGGCGGTGTCGAGAACTTCTGCAAGATCGCTCGAGACGAGCCCTGAGCCGAACATTTGCAGCAATTGCCGCTCCGTGGAGATGCGCTCGATCGCGCGCTTGGCGGCCGGGACAGAGGCTTGGAGCTTGAGCGCAGCAGTGCGCGAAATCTCGACGCAAATCGCATCCTCCGCCGTGCACACCGTCGCCCCGCGCCGTCGCCCAGAGATAAGCCCAACCTCGCCGAAGATCGAACCCGCCGCGATGGGCACGGTAATGCTGGGATCAGCGGCGTTGACCTGCACGAGCACCGATCCGCTGGCGATAGCGAATAGCGAGGAACCCGGCGCTGCCCGCTCAAAAACCACCGCGTCCTTCTTATAAAATCGGGCCTCCGAATCGAGCATGAACTCGCGCATTTGCAGCGGGGTCATCCCTTCGAGGATGCTGATGTTGTTGCGCAAAAACTCCAGCCATTCGGAAACGGAACGCTTGCCGGGCAGGTCTTTGAACTTGGCCTCCAATATCGGCTCGTCGGCGGGTTTTAGGTCTGTGTTGCCATTGATGAACTCAACAACATCATAGCCTTGATTCATGCAGTGTTTAATGAGCGGATAGCCAGCCAACGCACCGATCACGAAAATCCCTGGCTTGGTTGATTCAAACACCGGCGAAAGCTGCGGGAAGGCCACGCGGTCTTCGCTGGTGAAGGCAACGCCGCAGCTTTCGATGAATTTGCGCGGCGGAGCCGATCCCATCCGCGCGATAATGCGGTCGCAGCGCACGCGCACCTCGCCGTCGGGCGTATCATAGGTGATGAAGCCGGGCTCCACCTTGGTTGGCGTGGTGCCGCGCCGCACGATCATCCGGCCTGCTTCTTCAGCGGCGGTCAGCGCCTTGACGTTGGCATCTTTGGCGGTGGCGAATTCAGCGCTGCGGTTGACGATCGTAACGGTATTGCGCTGCGCCGGATCAGCGGCCAGCCCGAGCGCATTTTCAATCCCCGCATCGCCCGCGCCGATGACGGAGATATGCTCGTCGATATATGCGCCGGGGTCATCAAGGCTGTATTGGATGTGCGGCAGATCACCGCCCGGACAGCGCATCGTGTTGGGATTGCCCTGTGTGCCGATGGCGAAGATGATCGTCTCAGCGCGGATGGTGCTGCCATCGGTCAAGCTGATGTCAAAGCCGCCGTGCTCGCCCTCAATCGCCTTCACTTCAGATTTCAGCCGGACATTGACCTTATGTCCTGCGGTTTGGCTGTTCCAGGTGTCGAGGACCACCTCGCGTTTACCCGCGCCAAAATCCAAATCCGAACGCAGCACAAGCTGGCTCGGCGTCGCCATCACATGCTTGCCCTTTTGGTATTTATAGATTGTGTCGGAGAGGTGATCGGTCTTTTCCAGCAACACATGGGAAATTCCCAACTGCGCCGCGCGCCCCGCCGCACTCAGGCCCGCAGGCCCTGAACCAATAATGGCAATCCGATGGAGATCAGACACGCAAAGCCCCTCATGCGTTCAAAAAAATTGGTACGCGGCACACTGTGGTATTTGAACGACCTCTCTCCCGACTTTATCATGCTGAACGGGATGCGCCAGTTGAAATGTGACGTTGCGATCAAAATTTCATCTGCTAGGAGGGCGGCAGAATTCCAATTTTCGTATATGGGTCGTCTTATGCCTCAACTTGTTCTTATTCGTCATGGTCAATCGACATGGAACCTCGAAAACCGCTTTACGGGCTGGTGGGATGTGGATGTGACCGAGAAGGGTGTGGCTGAAGCGCGCGCGGCAGGGCGGCTGATGCGGGACAAGGGGCTGGATTTCGATCTGTGCTTCACCAGCCTACAATCGCGTGCAATAAAGACACTCAATTTGGCACTGGAGGAGATGGGACGACTTTGGTTGCCCGTTGAGAAGGATTGGCGGCTCAATGAACGCCACTATGGTGGGCTGACGGGGCTCGATAAGGCAGAAACGGCCGCCAAGCATGGAGACGAACAAGTTAAAATATGGCGGCGCTCATTCGATGTCCCGCCGCCGCCGCTTGAGGCTGGCAGTGCATATGATCTGAGCGCTGATCGTCGGTACGCCGGGATCAAAATTCCCAATACGGAGAGTCTCAAGGACACGATAGCGCGCGTTCTCCCTTATTGGGAGGCACGGATTGCGCCGGAGCTGAAAGCGGGAAAGCGCGTGCTTATTTCTGCGCATGGCAATAGCTTGCGCGCTCTTGTTAAACATTTGTCGAACATAGCTGACGATGAAATTACCGGATTGGAAATTCCGACCGGGCAACCAATCGTCTACACGCTCGCAGACGATTTGACAGCACATGATCGCTATTATCTGGCAGACCGATGAGCCTGTTTTTCACCATACATTGAATCGTCAGCGCGCCGTAAAACGCTCGAAATATCATCGCCAACCTGAATCATTGTATATCCGACAGAAATCTCAATGGGAAATTTGTCGCTGCCGTTTGTCATCGGCGACGAGCGAATTAATTCGGAGAGCTGCGCAATCTTTTGCAGCAATGCCTCTTCCTTTATCGGGTCAAGCAACAAGCCAAATTCATCGCCACCGATTCTGGCAACAATATCTGTAGAGCGCAGCGTCGATCGAAGCACTTGCGCGACGTGAATAAGCGTAGCATCGCCTGAATTATGACCGAACTGGTCGTTGATCAGCTTCAGGCCGTCAACATCAACATACAGCACGGCGGCCCCGGAATGATAGCGGGCAACATGACGCAAAACTCGATCAAGCTCGCGCAAGAAGCACCGCCGATTGGGCAGCGGCGTGAGCGTATCAGTATCAGCGATGACCTCCAGTTCAGAAAAACGTGCGCGTAATTCTTTGATTTCATTACGCAAAGTGATGTTTTCTGCACGCAAGGCCATGACCTCTTTTGCGGAGCCGATCTCTGGGTGCGCTACCTGGTCAGTTTCAATCACCTGTGTCACATATCAATACTTATCATTATTACAATAAAATACGGTTAAATCGTTTCTTATGTCCGGCGTTGCGTTGCACCGAGGAAGCAGATAGAGACTGTGAGCTTCAACAAATGGGGCAAAACTCATGCCAGTTCAAGCGCCGGTTGTCGGCATTATCATGGGCAGCTCGTCCGATTGGTCAACCATGATGCACGCATCTGAGGTGCTCGCGGCATTAGGTGTGGGGCATGAAACGAAGGTTGTCTCCGCGCACCGCACGCCTGATCGGCTTTTTGACTATGCGAAAGCGGCCTCTGATCGCGGGCTAAAGGTCATTATTGCGGGTGCCGGAGGTGCGGCTCACCTTCCCGGGATGACGGCGGCGATGACGCATTTACCGGTGCTGGGCGTGCCCATAGAGTCGCTGGCGCTCAAAGGTATGGACTCGCTCCTTTCGATTGCACAAATGCCCGGAGGGGTGCCGGTCGGCACGCTTGCGATTGGCAAGGCTGGAGCTAAAAATGCAGGGCTTCTTGCGGCGGCGATCCTTGCGCTCTCAGATCCCACGTTAAGTCGGCGACTGATCGCATGGCGAACGGCGCAGACGGATAGTGTGGCAACAGACCCAGCATGAGAGTACTACCACCAGGATCAATTATCGGTATTATCGGCGGCGGGCAACTCGGACGGATGCTGGCGCTTGCGGCGGCACCGCTTGGCTATAAGGTTCACATTTTCGCGCCGGATGACGCGCCTTGCGCGGCAGATGTCGCGTGGAAGGTGACGCGCGCAGCGTTCAACGACGAGCCTGCGCTTGCTGCATTCGCTGCTCACGTAGATGTCGTGACGTTCGAGTTTGAGAATGTGGCCGTGGGCCCAATGCGCGCCTTAGGCACGGTTCCGATTTATCCGCCGCCGCGTGCGCTTGAAATCGGTCAGGATCGGATCGCAGAAAAGCGGTTTGCGGAACATCTGGGCGCGCAAGTGGCGCCTTGGGTGGAAGTGGCGGATCGCGCCGCGTTGGACGCTGCAATCGCAAAGATCGGTACACCGGCAATCCTGAAAACAACGCGCCTGGGCTATGATGGCAAAGGGCAAGCCCGCCTCGCATCCCCGATCGATGCTGACGCGGCTTGGGCAGCCCTTGGAGGACAGCCCGCGATTCTGGAGGCGATGGTGGCGTTCGAGGCCGAGTTTTCGCTCATCGTCGCCCGCACAGCCGATGGAATGATAAAGATATACGACGCGCCGGAAAACGTACACCGGGACGGCGTCCTAGAGACGTCCACGGTTCCCGCAGGACCACAAGTCACGGCGCAGCTCGGCGAGGCGGTGCGCGTGGCCAGCGCACTGGGTGAAGCGCTGGGGTATGTGGGCGTTTTTGCTGTCGAGTTTTTTGCGAGTGATGCCGGCCCGGTCTTCAATGAGATGGCACCCCGCGTCCATAACAGTGGGCATTGGACCATTGAAGGCGCCGAGACATCACAATTCGAGAACCATATTCGGGCGATCTGCGGACTGCCGCTCGGCAATACCAGTTTGACGGGGCAGCGTGTTGTGATGACCAATCTGATTGGAGATGCCGTCAATCGATGGCCAGCATTGGTTGCCGAATCTTCAGCCCATCTGCACCTTTATGGCAAAGACACCCCATCTGTTGGACGAAAAATGGGGCACGTCACTCGGGTTCAGCGCTAAATTAGGCGGCATCCTTGGCGCGATCGCGCACCATGAGTTTGCGCGCGTCTGTCGCTGGCATCGGCCGTCCAAAGAGATACCCTTGGATTTTGCGGCAGCCGAGTGCGTTGATCATTTGGCATTCGTCATCGGTTTCAACACCCTCTGCGGTCGTCGACATGCCGAGACTGTCGGCAAGAGCAACCACCGCGCGAATGATGGCAATACACTCAGGTGCGTTGCGTGCCGCGCCTTGAACGAACGACCGATCAACTTTGATGGTGCTGAATTTGGTTTTCGACAGATAGCCAAGCGAGGAATAACCCGTGCCAAAATCATCCAGCGCGAGCCGCACACCCAAGCTCAAAATGCGCTCCAATACCTTGATCGCGATTGTACCCTCTTTCATGAAGATGCTTTCGGTCACCTCAAGTTCGAGGCGCTCAGGCCGGAGGCCGGACTGCGACAGTGCCGAGACAACGGACGACACGAAATTCGCATTTGTGAGCTGCTCGGCTGAAACATTGACCGCGATTCTGATGTTACTCGGCCAGTGTGCGGCCTCCTGACAAGCGGTGCGGAGCGTCCATTCGCCGATCGGGGTAATCAGCCGCGCATCTTCTGCAATCGGAATAAACTTGGCGGGAGAAACGTTGCCCAACTCGGGATTTGTCCATCGCAGCAGCGCCTCGAAACTCTCGATAACGCCCGTTTTCGCGTTGACGACCGGCTGATAGTGGATTTGAAACTCTTCGCGTTCGAGCGCTTTGCGCAGTGCGAGCTCCAATACGCGGCGCTCTTCAGCATCCGCATGCAATTGGGGCTCGAAAGCAAATACGGTATTTCCGCCGGCATCTTTTGAACGATAGAGTGCCAGATCAGCCGAGCGAACAAGCATCTCGACGGTGCGCCCATCACGCGCTCCCAGCGCGGTTCCAATACTCGCGCCGATAAAGAGTGTATGCTGATCGATCTCATACGGAGCCGAAAGCGTGTCGATTACTTTTTGACCTAAGCGCTGGAGATAAATCGGATCTCGAACGTCTTTGACCACAATTGCGAATTCATCGCCCCCGAGACGGCCACAAAACTCGTTTGGCGTCATGATTGAATTGAGCCGCTCAGCGACCGAAGTCAGCAACCTGTCGCCAACCGGGTGCCCCAACGTGTCGTTCACGGCTTTGAACCGATCAAGATCAATCATCATGAAGCCACAGCGCCCGTTCCAACGCTTTGCTTCGGACATTACGTGGGCGACGGTTTCGTTTATTTGCAGTCTGTTGGGCAAGCCCGTGAGTGTGTCGAACTTTGCCATACGGTTGATTTTATCTGCGGAGCGATGCGCTTCACTCACGTCAGAGCCGACGCCCCGGAACCCCTGAAAAATACCACGCTCATCAAAACGCGGGCTGGCAGAGAGCTCCCACCAGAAAACCTCTTCATTCACCGTGACCGGCACAATAAGATCCGAAAAACTCTCGCGATTTTTCAGCTTCTCCGCAAGCGCGCGGAGGCCGGCGGAGAAGTTGCCCGCTTCCCAAGCCTCGCCCGCAAGGATTTGCAGCAAGGGCTTCGCTTCGAGCGCATCCGGCTCAACGCCCAGAAGATGCGCGAAACGTGGGGAAATATGTGTCAGGCAGCGCGATGGGTCAGTCTGCCACATCCAATCGCCACCAGAGTCCTCATATTCGCGGAGCAACATTGACACGACTTCGCTTTTCTCCACCAAAGCGAGCGAGGCGTATTTGTGATTGATGAAGTCACGACCATTCACGAACGTCACAACGATAAGACCAAAGGTGTAGAGCAATGTGATACCGAGCGCGAAGAGGTGGTGGGCTTGCCATAGTGCAGTGCACAGACCCGCGCCCGTCAGCATGATGACAATGGCGGTGGCGAGCGGAATGGCGGACTGTGTGACGGCAGATCCCGTCATCATCGCCGCACACACCAACCATAGCGGAAAAAGCTGATCAGTACTGCCATACGGTGTCAACAAATAGGGCAGCATGCCCCAGAGAATACCCATCACGAGACCCATGCGCGTTTCGTTATGCAGCTCTGATTGGCTGATGCTCAGCAGCTCCAGCTTAAGGCGTTGATGGGCATAGGCTTCACGGAAAATAGAGAGACCAAGAATAAGGCCCAGCCAGCCAAAGAGCAAAATAGGCGGTGCATCATGCCGGAAAATGACGAAAATGCCCCAGACCGCCACCGTCACCAACGACAATCGGCCTAATTCAAAGTTGTGGAACGCGGTCTTCTGGGAGGCGCGCACCTCGCCCCAATTGGCAACCTTGGGATCAGTGAACCCCAAGGCGGCGAACCAACTTAATGGCGAATAAGTTACGGTTGACTGTTTACTGCTCACTTGGCCGTGATAGCGGCAAAAGGTTATCGAGTGGTAATCATATCAAAAATAATTACGCAGCTATGTCGTATGGGCGAATATCGCCGGAAAGGTATAGATTGCGTGCTTTGGCTCGGCTCAGCTTACCGGAGCTCGTGCGCGGCAGTGTCCTTGGCGGCACCAGCTCAACGACGCACTGCATTCCAGTAACCGCGCGTACGCGTTCGCGGATTGTTTCATGGAGTTTCGCGCGCTCATTCGGATCAGTCGTGCGGCAATGAACGAGAATAGCAGGAGTCTCCTCACCATTCTGATTGGTGATCGCAAACGCCGCAATATCTCCTGCCTTAAAGCCGGGAAGTTGCTCCACGGCCCATTCAATGTCCTGCGGCCAGTGGTTTTTGCCGTTGATAATGATCATGTCTTTTGCGCGGCCGACGATGAACAAATAGCCGTTCGAGAGATACCCCATGTCTCCCGTATCCAGCCAACCATTCTTCAGACATGCGGTAGTTGAGACCTCATCTCTGAAATAGCTGTGCATGATGGAGGGGCCGTGAGCCCAGACTTTGCCGATTGCGCGTTCGGCACAAACGCTGCCATCGTTATTGCGAATTTCAACGATCATGTCGCGAACAGGTTTACCGCAGTTCACGATGGCCCGGTAGCGTTTTGGTTGATCGGCAGGAGCGCGCTCACCCGACAAATCAGCCTCCTCAACGAGTTCGACCTGAATTCCTTCACCGGGGGGCATGATTGTGACCGCGAGTGTTGCCTCCGCCAGCCCATAGCTTGGCAGGAAGGCGGCGGCATTGAAGCCAGCGTCAGCATAGGAATCAAGAAACGCCTGCATAATATCAGGCCGGATCATATCGGCCCCATTGCCCGCCACCCGCCAGCGCGAGAGGTCGAAACGCTCTTTCGCATCAAACTGGCTCGAAACACGGCGCGCACAAATATCATAGCCAAATGTCGGCGAGTAACTTAGGGTTGTTCCTTCATTGCGGCTAATGAGATCAAGCCAAGCAAGCGGCCTGCGCGCAAAATGCTCAGTTTTGAGATAGTCGGCCGACACCTGATTCGCGACTGGTGACAACAGGCAGCCGACGAGGCCCATATCGTGATACCACGGCAACCATGATATGCAACGATCCGTCTCAATCACGTGCATGCCGTGCGAGTGCGCGGCCAGATTGTTTAACAGCGCACGATGCGTAACGGCGACGCCATGCGGGAAGCGCGTAGAGCCGCTCGAATATTGCAGATAGGCGATGTCATCTGATTGCGCCTGCGGAAGCGGGCAGGCCGTTGCGGCGCGCTCAGCAAAAGCTTCCCATTCTATGGCGAGAACATCAGCTTTCGCGGCCGCGCCTTGTGCCATGTCAGCAATCTCTCGCGGATAAAATAGCGCAACCGGCGTCGCGCTTTCCATTTGCACCGAAAGCTGATCAATATAGGCGTCCTTCCCGCCAAATGATGTCGGGAGGGGCAGGGGAACAGGCCATGCGCCTGCATAGATACACCCAAAGAACAGCGCCGCAAATTCAGGAACGGTCTCAGCGATGAGCGCGACCCGATCACCAACTTTCACGCCGTGCGCAATCAACCGATAGGCATGATCTATCGCGTCGTTGCGGAGCTCGGAATAGCGGTAGGGAT
>JAYVZY010000222.1:0-3722 GCA_043782885.1 Sphingomonadales bacterium
CAGTGCCGTCGCGATTGCGTTGATGGAGAGTTGGATGCCCTCGGCGATTCGGGGGTCGTCCTCGCCTGCGCGGTGGCGTTTGAGGAGCTCGATCTGGAGCAGGTTGAGTGGCTCGATATAGGGCAAACGCAGCCGGATTGAGGCATCGAGCGCAGGCATTTTTTCAAGCAGATGCGCCTGTTTGGTGATGCTGAGCAGGGCATCATGCGTTTCGTGCCAGCCCGCCGCAATTGTGTTGAAAATGGGCGCGCCCGCGTCGCCTGCCAGCGCGGCATAGCGCGCAGCAATCCGCATATCGCTCTTCGCCAGCACCATTTCCATGTTGCTGAGCAGCGTCTGGAAGAAGGGCCAGCCTTGGGCCATATCCGCCAGCAGCGCCTTATCGGCAAAACCGCTCAGCGCCGCGCCGGTGCCATACCAGCCGGGGAGCATCACGCGCGCCTGTGCCCAAGAGAACACCCAGGGAATCGCGCGCAAATCTTCAATCGCATCAGATTTGGTGCGGCTGGCGGGACGCGAGCCGATTTTGAGCGTGGCGATTTCCGCAAGCGGCGTCATTGCGCGGAAGAAGCTGCGGAAGCCCTCGGTTTCATACACCAACCCGCGATAGCTGTTGAACGCGGCGGTTGAGATTTGGTTCATCGTGGCGGTGAAACGCTTGGAATCGGCGGGGGAGAGCGCCACCGGCTCCAGCGTTGCGGCCAGCGTCGCCGAGGCCATCGCCTCCAGATTGAGCGCGGCACTGGCGCGCGTGCCGTATTTCGCCGCGATCACTTCACCCTGTTCGGTGATCCGGATGCGGCCCTGAACTGTGCCGGGCGGCTGTGCGCGAATTGCGTGATAGGATGACCCGCCCCCGCGCCCAACGGCACCACCGCGCCCGTGGAACAGCTGCATCGCCACGCCAGCTTGCTTGAAAACCGGCGCGAGCGCGAGGCTGGCCTCGTGCAGCGACCAGGTGGAGGTCAGATAACCGCCATCCTTATTCGAATCGGAATAGCCGATCATCACCTCTTGATGCCCGCGCGCGACCGCCAGCGCCGCCATTTCGGGCAAGGCGAAGAAGGCGGTCATGATGGCGGGTGCGGCTTCAAGATCGGCAATGGTTTCGAAGAGCGGGACAACCATGAGGCGGGCGGTGGGCGGTCTATCGGCCGTGGCGGGGGTATAAAGTCCCGCCTCCTTCATGAGCAGATACACTTCCAGCATATCTGAAACACTTGTGGCCTTTGAGATGATCGCTTGGCGAATTGCATCTTCGCCGTAGCGCGATTGAGCAACGGCGGCGGCGGCGAAAATCGCTTGTTCGGAGCGGGTTTCGTCTGAATAGGTTGCGTAGGGAGAGGAGAGCAAACGCGGGCTGGCAAGTTCGGCATGCAACACCGCCACGCGGGCCGTTTCGTTAAGCGCAAGATAGTCTAGCGCGACTCCAGTCACCGCCAGCAATTCCGCCACCACACGCTCATGCACATCGCTGTTCTGGCGCAGATCGAGCGTCGCAAGATGGAAGCCGAAAATATCAACCGCCCGGATCAGGCGGCTCAGTTTGCCGCCGGTCGCGAGGGCGCCACCATGTTCCGCCAGGCTGAGTGCAAGCGTGCGCAAATCGGCGCGGAAAGCGGCGACGTCGGGGTATGCTTCAGCCACCAACCAGGATGGCCGGGCCGGAGCCTTGCCGCACAAGGCCTGATAGGTTGTCGCCAGTCGCGTGTAGATGCCAGAGATCGCGCGGCGATAGGGCTCATCGCTCCGGCTGGCGGCGTTGTCCCCGCTCGCTTCAGCAAGGGCGAGCACGCCCGCGCTCGGTGCCGCCAACTCGGTGGAGATTGAAAGCTCTGCCCCGAGGATGTGGAGCTCATCCAGATAATGCGCGATGACTGTCTCGGCCGCGCGGCCCAGCGCAAGGGCGAGCTGCTCCGCCCCCACATTCGGGTTTCCATCGCGATCCCCGCCAATCCAGCTTCCCACTTTCAGGAAGGCGCCAGTGCGCGCCCCCAGCGCCCTGTCCCAGCGTCCATAGAGCGCCGGAATTTCCGGCAGGAACACATCACGCAGCCAGGCGAGCGCATTCTCCACCTCATCCGCAACATACAGCCGCTCGCGGCGCAGCGGGCGGGTTTGCCAGAGCAGCGCAATTTGGCGGCTGATGGCATCATCGACCGCATCGCCATCCGGCGTGTCAAGTGCCCCGGCATCGCGGAGCAGCAGCAATTCCGCGATCCGGTTGCGATGGTCGATCATCGATTTGCGGCGGACTTCGGTCGGGTGCGCGGTCAAAACCGGGCTGACGAGCGCATGATTCAGCAGCGCCGTGACGTCGTCACGCGCGATCCCGTGCGCCTCCAGCCGCTCCAGCGTGCGCACCAGCACCGCCTCCGGATCATCGCCCATGCCCTGCCGGTCTTCCGCCAGGTTCGCGAGCATCGAGAACAGCATGAACCCGCGCGTGAAGGCGATGGTGTCATCCAGATTGAGCGAATCAAGCCCGGTATCGGCAGTGTCGGCGCCTTCAACGCCGCGTGCGCGATCAACCGAGGCAGCGCGGATATATTCCGTGCGGGTGTAGAGCTTCTCGCCGCCGTAGCTGCGAATGACGTTTCCGAGCAGCCGGCCAAGATACCGAATATCGGGGTTTTGCGTGATGGGGGGAGGAATGATCATCCGCTTATGTTGCATCGCGGCATGGCGGGGGTCAAGTGGCGAATGCGGGTGGGCGCTGCTCCTTCACTCTACCGCGTAATGCACACTCACCTTGCCGTTCGCAGGCACAGTGAGCCGGAAGATCGGGCGACCATCTTTTTGGCCGATGGGCTGATCGGCGGCGGTCACCTTTTGTGCACCATTCATTTGCAGGCGGAGCTCAAACGTGATCGGCACGGGCTTGGCATTCGTGATTTCTGTCCGCCACAGCGCGCGGCCGCTGTGATAGGCTGCGATGATTTGCGGCGCGAGACGGGACAGTTCAGCTGCGTTGGCCGTGTATTGCACATGAACTCGCTTCACCTGGACATCAGGCGAACTGCCCATTTTTAGTTCGACTTCCTCATCCTCTGCCGTATCGCGCAGCGACACCTCTCCCGCATACAAATTGTGCGCAGACGTTGGCTGGAACAGCGCAATTTGTCCGGCTGGAAGCGGAAGGCCGAGTTGGTGCAGCTTGTCGTTCTTTGTGCGGAGTACTTGTGTGGCGGCAACAAAGTTAGTCTGCCCATTCCAAGGAATAGCAGGAAAATCCGCCAGATAAATGCGCTCAAACGGCACACCATGCTGTTCCAACAACCGCGTTTGCTTCGATTGCCGCGAGGCGATGGTGGTGGTTTGCGGCACGCGGTAGAGTTTTAGATCGCCGAGTTGCTCGGGGGGAGGTGGAGGAGGAGGGGCAGAAACGACCGGCGCGGCCATCGCCATCATTGGCATCTCGCGACGGCTTTTCATGAGCATGATTCGATCCTCACGTAAATTGCCCCGAAGACTCAACGGACTCACTAGCCCAATGTTGCCCTCGCTATAGCCATCGCTCGTTTTCCCCATCGGCCAGCATTGGGCGATCACCTGTGGTTGGGGATTGTAGAACTGCGCTTCATATTCCTTGTTCAGCTTCCCCGCCACAATCTGCGTTTGCGCGTTGGGAAGGCTCACCCCATTGCCGTTCGCCAGCGTGACCCAAGCGCCGAGGGTGAGCGTTTTGCCGTCTGGATTTATGGTCGCGGTGTAATTCGCCG
>JAYVZY010000223.1:0-2392 GCA_043782885.1 Sphingomonadales bacterium
GGCCCTCATGCGGATCATAGCGCGGCGCACCTTGCGCGAGTTCATTGCCAGTCGAGCAGGTCATAAGGATCAGCCTGCTTTGAAAGCGGCACTCGACGCATGGTTTGCCGAAGTGAGCAAGGCTGATTGGATCAGCACAGTCGATGTGAAGCGGCTTTATGCCACGGCCAGCATCGTGAGTGCCGACCGTATTGTCTTCAATATCAAGGGCAATGATTACCGGCTGGTGGTGGCAGTAGATTTTGAGAAGGGCATTGTATGGATCAAATGGATTGGCACCCACAAGGATTATGACCGCGTCGATGTGAAGGATGTTGAACATGGCAACTGAGATGAAACCAATCCGCACGGAGGCGGATTATGAAGCAGCACTGAAAGGGGTCGAGGCACTCTGGGGCGCAGCGATTGATACACCCGATGGCGACCGGCTGGATGTGCTGGCGACGCTGATCGACGTCTATGAAGACAAGCATTATGCGATGGACCCACCCGACCCCATCGAAGCTATCAAGTTCCGCATGGAGCAGCAGGGCATGACCCGTAAAGACTTGGAAACCATCATCGGCACGCGCACCCGCATTGCAGAGGTGTTGAATCGTAAGCGCAGTCTTTCCATTGGGATGATTCGCCGCTTGCACGATCAAATGGGTATTTCTGCAGAGATTTTGATCCAGCCTTCCCGCAAAGAGGCCGCATGAGGCCCGCCGCCGCTACGCCTGCGCCGACGTTTGTCGCACATTACCTGTCTTTGCACGCCACAGTGCGAAGTGTAGTGTGGCGTAGCGCCGGTCTCTTTTACTCGATGGCGCATTCTGCGAATATGTTCGAATGCCACGCGCGTCCCGCAATGATCTTCCAACTTTTTCCGAGCAGCTCGAAACACTGCTTGGATCGCCGTGGCCATTTACAGGCAGGCCACCCAAGCATGACCTATCCGTATGGATCGTCACGGACGATTGGCCCAAGCCTAACCCTGTTACGGAGGCGGAGGTTGACGTGTTCGAGGCATGGTTTGGCGACCTGTTCGACGAGATGTTCGGGCCGTGCCGATGAGTTGAGGAGATTGCCGTCATGACTGTGCCGTCGAATGGCATTCAAACCCGCGCAGCTCTCTATTTGCGTGTCTCTACAGCGCGGCAGGCCGAGCATGACGTGTCCATTCCAGATCAGCGCAAGCAGGGTGAGGCCTATTGTGTTTCGCGGGGGCTTGAACTGGTCGATACTTTCGTCGAGATGGGAGCGTCAGCCACAAACGACCGCCGCCCCGAATTTCAGAAAATGATTGAGGCGGGCATCAGCAAGCCAACCCCGTTCGACGTTGTTGTCGTTCATTCGTTCAGCCGCTTCTTTCGCGATCATTTTGAACTAGAGTTTTACGTCCGCAAGCTCGCCAAGAATGGCGTGAAACTACTCTCTATCACCCAAGAAATGGGCGATGACCCGATGCACGTCATGATGCGCCAGATCATGGCGCTGTTCGACGAATATCAATCAAAGGAAAATGCCAAGCACGTTTTGCGCGCGCTTAAGGAGAATGCGCGCCAAGGCTTTTGGAATGGGGCGCTCCCGCCAATTGGCTATCGCGTGGTTGCCGCCGAGCAGCGCGGGGCCAAGATCAAGAAGAAACTGGAGATTGACCCGCTCCATGCCGATACAGTTCGACTGGCCTTCAACCTTGCCCTTCATGGCGATGGCACATCTGGTTTCATGGGTGTCAAAGCCATTACCACTTATCTCAATGCAAACCGCATCTTCACGCGCGATGGCGGACGCTGGGGGATTGGCACCGTTCATCGAATGCTGACCCGCCCGACTTACATCGGACGCCACGAGTTCAATAAACGTGGCAAGACCAAACAACTCAATCCGATTGAGGATGTTATTCCGGTCGCCGTGCCCGCCATTATCGATCAAGCCACGTTCGATGCGGTGCAGGCCCAGATGAAGGCGCGGAACCCAAAGGTGACGCCGCCGCAGGTCGTCGGTGGCCCTACACTTCTGACTGGCCTTATTCATTGTGCCAAGTGCGGCGGAGCTATGACCATCCGCACGGGCAAGGGTGGACGCTATCGCTATTACACCTGTTCAACCAAAGCGCGGCAGGGGCCAACCGCTTGTGAAGGTATGACCGTGCCGATGGAGAAGCTCGACGCTCTTGTTGCCACACATCTTGAAAAACGCTTGCTCAATCCCGCGCGATTGGAAGACATACTGTCCACCATCCTCGATAGGCGGCAGGAGCGCACCGAACGCAAGCAAACCCATATCGCTGAATTGAACAAACGTGCCACCGAAACCGATTTGCGTCTCAAGCGGCTTTACGATGCTATCGAGAGCGGCGTTGCCGATCTGGAGGACCCAGACCTAAAAGTTCGCATTGCCAGCCTCAAAG
>JAYVZY010000224.1:0-8789 GCA_043782885.1 Sphingomonadales bacterium
GGAGCGCTCTCCGGCAGTCCGTTTGAGTTCACAAACTCTGCGCTGTGGATGCTGATCGTCGCCGCGACTGTCGTGGCGTTTATGTATGGCGGAATGAAGCGGTCGCTGGTGCCTGGACGGTGGCAAGTGGCTGTAGAGTCGCTGGTGGGTTTCGTCAGCGGGATAACCGTCGGCAATATCGGGCCGGAGGGCCGCAAATATACGCCTTGGGTGTTTACTCTGTTCAGCTTCATTCTCGTTGCCAATTTGATGGGCCTGATGCCGTTCGGTCTTATTCCAGCGGCGCACCCGTTCACGATTACCAGCCAGTTCACGCTCACCGGCGTGCTGGCGATCATCAGTTTCTCGACCGTGCTGATCGTTGGTTTCTGGAAGCATGGCCTGAAGTTCTTCACGCTGTTCATTCCGCATGGCACGCCGTTGCCGCTGATGCCGTTGATCTTCCTCATCGAGCTCATCTCGTTCATGGTGCGTCCGTTTAGCCTCGCGCTGCGTTTGTTCGTCGCAATGATTGCGGGGCACATTCTGGTGGATGTGTTCGGCAATTTCATCGTCTCCGGATTGACCTCAGGCTCAGCGTCTGGCGTTGGGATTGGGATCATCAGCTTCGTCTTCATCGCCGCGATGGGCGCGCTTGAGCTGCTCGTGTGCGCCATTCAGGCCTATGTTTTTGCGCTTCTGACGTCGCTGTATCTCAACGACGCCATTCACCTTCACTAAACCCATCCGTCCATTCAAAACAGGAGTTAATCATGGATCTCGTTTCAGCAAAAGTTATTGGTGCCGGCCTTGCCGCAATCGGTGTTGGCGTCGCTGCCATCGGCGTGGGCTTCGTGTTCGGTTCGTTCCTTCAGGGCGCACTGCGCAATCCTGAAGCAGCTGCAAAGCAGACCGGCACGATGTTCATCGGCTTCGCAGCTGCTGAGCTTCTCGGCTTGATCGCGTTCGCCGTGGCGATGATCATCCTTTACGCGATCAAGTAAACGGAAATCGGCGTCCCATGCCTCAGTTAGAACAACTCGCGCTTGCTTATGCGTCTCAGCTTTTTTGGCTGGGGCTGGTATTGGCGATCATCTATTTCGGCGTTGGGCACTATATGGTGCCCAAAATTGAGAGCACTGTGGATGATCGCAACGCCAAAATAGCGGGCGATCTTGCCGCTGCGAAAACCGCGCAAGGTGAGGCTGAAGGCATGGAAGAGGCGTGGCGCAAGCAAATGGCGGATGCACATGCCTCCGCCCAAGCGGTCATCGCCAAAGCCAAGGACAAGGCGAGCGCGAACACCGCGAGCAAAATCGCCAAGGCCGACGAGAAGATCAACGCCACTGCCGAAACAGCCTATGCAGGGATTGCAGCAGCGCAGAAGGCTGCGGTTGCGGAAATTGCGACTGTAGCAGCGGATTCGGCGCAAGCCTTAGTCGCTAAGGTTGCGGGCTTGAGCGTAACGTCCGCAGCAGCGCTCAAAGCGGTGAACGAGGTGGCGCAATGACTGAGATGACTTCCGCCGCCACCGCTGTTCCCGAAGTGGAGCCTACCGCACTCGGCCTAGATGCGGGCGGTTGGGTTGCGGCGTCAATGGTCGTGGTGATTCTGGTGTTGCTGTGGCAGAAAGTGCCTGCGCTTGTGGCGGGAATGCTCGATAAGCAGATCGCGGCGATTCGCGAGCAACTCGATTCCGCGACCAAGCTGCGCACCGAAGCCGAAGCGCTCAAGGCTGAATATGAATCAAAGGCCAAAGCAATGGTCAAGGACGCTGAGGTGATGATGGCCCATGCCGAGTCCGAATCAAAGGCGCTGATTGCTCAGGCTGAAGTGGATGCAAAAGCGCTCATCGTTCGCCGCACGCAAATGGCGACCGATAAAATCGCCGCAGCCGAACGCTCGGCCGTTGCAGATGTTCGCGCTCGCGCCGCCGATGCAACTGCTGCCGCCGCACGCAAGCTGATCATTGATGGTCATAGTGCTGCCGCCGACAAATCCCTCGTTACCGATGCGATTGCCACGCTGAATTAAGGTTCAGAACTTGATCATTATGCGCCGCGCCAGCGCAGGTGAGACGCTATAGGCCGCCCGCAGCAGCTTCACCATTCCGACATTCGCCTCATTGGCGTTACGCTCCATAGCGGTCAGAATTTCAGCGGCACACGCTTCGGGCGTCATCGCCGAGCGTCCCCGCGCCAAATGGCCTTTGGTCATCTTGGTTTCGACAACGGGTGGCAATACTTCCATCACGTGCACTGCGGTGTTTTGCAATTGGTAGCGCAGCGCCATCGTGAAGCTGCGGAGTGCCGCCTTGGTCGCGCAATAAACAGGTGACTCCGCGCGCGGCGCAATCGCGAGCCCGGATGATACGTTGACGATCATCGCTTCCGGCTGCGCGCGCAATTGTGGCAACAGGCGCGTGATCAAGTGAATGGGTGTGTGCGTGTTGAGGAAGATCGCGCGATCCAGCGCCGCCAGATCAATCGGCGCATCTACGCTGTAGAGACACGACACGGCATCATTCGCCGCGCCAGACACCCCAGCATTGTTGATGAGCACATCGAGCGTGCGGCCCGCCATCGCCGAGACCACCGCGTCGATACCATCGTGTACCGAGAGATCAGCGGCGATCACCTCAAACCCCTCCGCCTGCGCGGCAGTAATCCGTTCAGCATTACGACCGACCAAAATGACCGTTGCCCCCTTCGCTTTCATTTGTCGCGCAAGCGCGAGGCCAATGCCATCGGTACCACCGGTGAGGAGAATGGTTTTGTTGGTGAGGTTCATCGTTTCCAGCCCGCCTACTTTATATCTATGAACGGCATCGGCCCATTGCCACCGGTGTACGTTGGCAATTTGCCGTCCCATTTTTCCACCGCACGCAGTTTGACGATTTCCGGATTGGTGCGGATCGCTTCCGCCTCCACCTGGATTGCTTTCGCATCGCCAGCTGCCTTAGCGATCCTTGCATTGGCATCGGCGGTGGCGGTCGCGACATTGGCTTGCGCGGCGAGTGCAGCTTGCTCGTTGGCTATTTTCTTGTTGATTTGCTGAAGCACGGCATCCGGCACGACGATATTGCCCGCCCAATAGATTTGCTCCACGTCTATGCCCACGGGCGTGAAATAAGCCTGCACTTTTCTCAAAGCGCGCTGGGCCAGCTCAGCTTTGCGTGGGCCGTAAATCTCTTCCACGCCCATTTGCGCGCCTTCTTCCACAATCGCGTTGCGGATTGAATTGCGTAAGGGGCCGGAGATAATCGTGTCCATGTCGGAACGGTAGCGCTGGAACAGGATTGGCGCGCGCAACGGATCGACATGGTATGCGACCGCCAAATCGGCGGAGAGGCCAAGGCCGTTCTTGTCTTGGAATTTGAACGACTCATCCAGCCCGTTCTGCTCGGTTTTTGAGGACGTCCAAGTGTAGGTGCGTGTAAAGATGGGATATTCATAGATATTCGTCCCCGGTGGCGCGAAATACCATCCCACACCCAGGGGCGCAGAAACCACACCCGCATCGCCGCCGATGTTGTTCACGCGGATGCCAACATAGCCGGGGAGCACGCGGGTGAAGGCGTTCGTTAGCAACCAGAGCAAAAGCAATAATCCGATGATGATAGCACCCAGCTGGAACTTGCCGCGCATCGCATTCATCGCGCGCGCGCGGACACCGTCGAGTGACATATCGGTTTCATCAGTCATTGAGTGTTTCCTTGTTGGAGCGCGCAAAACGATAGGCGGCGAACAGTGCGAATGGCGCATTAACATAGATAGCGATGGCACCGATAAGCCCGATGGTGCTGTGCCTGTCGAATAATTCTGGCCCGGCGAAGAAGAGTAGCCAGACGAAGAATGCGGCCGACGAAATCAGCAACGCGAATGTTTTGGGGTTAGTCGTCATATCAGTCACCCGCCAAAGCCTCCCCTTTACCCCACCCAATCTAATCCCTAATTCAACGATTACAATGGCACACACTGACACCCCCGAAAATGCTCCACCCGACCGCTTCAACGAGGCGCGGGCGACGTTTACGCTTCAAGGCGCAGAGCAGCCCGATATTGAGACGGGCGTAGCGGCGATTAAGGCCGTTGTTGCCACCCTCCCGCTGCGTCCCGGCGTGTACCGGATGCTCGATGCGCGGGGCGAAGTGCTCTATGTTGGTAAAGCACGCGCGCTCAAGAACCGGGTGGTGAATTATACGCGTATTGATGGCAATCCGCGCCGCATCCAGCGGATGATCGCACTCACCCGATCGATGCAGATCGTGACGACGGAGAGTGAGGCGGAGGCGCTGCTCCTAGAAGCCCAACTCATCAAGCATTATCGCCCCGCATTCAACGTGTTGCTGCGCGATGACAAGAGCTTCCCGTATATCCTGTTGCGCGAGGATCATGCCTTTGCGCGGCTGACCAAGCATCGCGGAGCACGGACAGCCAAAGGTCAGTATTACGGGCCATTCTCGTCAGGTGGGGCGGTGAATGCGACGTTGAACGCGCTGGAACGGTTGTTTCTGTTGCGCTCCTGCACCGACAGCTATTTCAACAATCGGGATCGGCCATGCTTATTGTATCAGATTAAGCGCTGCTCTGCGCCGTGCGTGGGGCGCGTGGCACCTGAGGCCTATGCCGAACTGGTGGGCGACGCGAAGGCCTTCCTCTCCGGAAAGTCCACGGGCGTACAGGCCAAGCTGGCGGCACAGATGGAGCGCGCGTCTGAAGCGCTCGATTATGAAATGGCGGTGGTTTATCGTGACCGGCTGAAGGCGCTCACTGCGATACAAGCGCGGCAGGCGATCAACCCGCAAGGGCTGCAAGATGCCGATATATTCGCAATGGCGCGGCAGGGTGACAATGTCTGCATTCAGGTGTTTTTCATTCGCGGTGGACAGAACTGGGGACACCGCGCCTTCTTCCCGCAACATGCCGCTGGCTATGCTGATGAGGAGGTGTTGGCTTCGGCCGTCGCCCAGCTCTACACCAGCACGCAGCCCCCGCGCCTTATCCTGACCGACCGCGCGCTGCCGGAGAGTGCACTGTTCACCGAGGCATTGGCGGAGAAAGCGGGCGGGCGTGTAACCTTCAAAGTCCCGCAGCGTGGCGAGCACACCAAGCTGATCGAGATTGCGGTGCGCAACGCGGGTGAGGCGCTGGAGCGGCGGCTGGCGGAGAGCAGCGCGCAGGGGAAGGTGCTGCGCGAACTGGCGGAATTGCTCGATCTTGACGCGCCGCCAGAACGGATTGAGGTGTATGATAACTCGCACATCCAAGGCACCAATGCACTCGGTGGGATGATCGTCGCGGGGCCGGAAGGCTTCATTGCCAGCGCCTATCGCAAGTTCAACATCAAGGACAAAACCACTGTCCCCGGCGATGACTATGCGATGATGCGCGAGGTGTTCACCCGCCGCTTCGGCCGTGTGCTGGCCGAAGACCCAGAGCGCCAAACGGAAGACTGGCCCGATCTCGTGCTGGTCGATGGCGGCAAAGGACAGGTGAGCGCAGTTAAAGCCGTGATGGAGGAACTCGGCATCGACGACGTGCCCTATGTCGGGGTCGCGAAGGGGCCAGACAGGAACGCGGGGCGCGAAGTGTTCCACTTTCCCGATGGTCGCGAGGCCTCGCTGCCCGCCAACCACCCCGTGCTCTTCTACCTGCAACGCTTGCGCGACGAAGCCCACCGCTTCGCGATTGGCGCGCACCGCAAAAAGCGCAGCGTGGCGATCGGAGTCAGCACGCTCGATAGCGTCCCCGGCATTGGCCCCGCGCGCAAGAAAGCGCTGCTGATGCACTTTGGTACCGCGAAAGCGGTGCGCAACGCGTCTCTCGATGACCTCTGCCGCGCGCCCGGCGTGTCAAAAATGATGGCGCAAGTGGTTTATGACTATTATCATGGGTGATGGGTCGGCAGCACCAATTGAAATTATTCATGGGAATTATTGAGGCCCCTTGTTGTGATAGACTCATGGGTGGGCTGGCGCGGAGTCAGCAACCGCTGGCAATCCACCGCCCGCGCTGTTAGGGGCGCTGCATGGCCGATATTGACGCACCTCTGGACGCTTCTCCGCCCCGCGCGCCAAATCCGACTTACAACAGCAACTCGCATAATCTGACCGAGGGCCCGATTATGCCCGCGCTGATCGCATTCGCGATTCCCACGTTGGGATCAAATGTGCTGCAATCGCTGAACGGATCGTTGAACGCCGTTTGGGTTGGGCATTTGATCGGTGAAAGCGCGCTTGCTGCCGCCACCAATGTCAACAATGTCATGTTCCTCACCTTTGCCGCGTTGTTCGGTTTCGGCACGGCGACAAATATTTTGGTGGGCCAGAATTTCGGGCGGCGCGATGTTGATCAGGTGCGGCGGGTAATGGGCACCGCCACGGGTATGTTCCTCATCCTCTCGGTCGTGATCGCGCTGGGTGGCTGGTTCGGCGCGCCCGCATTGCTCCATCTGCTGGCTACGCCGAAAGAAGCCTTGCCGCTCGCGTTGGGCTATTTCAAGGTCATCTTTCTGGCAATGCCCGCTATGTTCATACTCGCTTTGGGGATGATGGGGTTGCGCGGGACCGGCGATGCACGCACCCCGCTCAAATGGATGGCGATCAGTGTGGTGCTAGATAGCGGGCTCAATCCGTTTCTCATCGCGGGGATTGACCCATTCCCGAAAATGGGGATTGAAGGCGCCGCTCTCGCCACCGTGATCGCCAATTACGTAAGCGTTGCCGGTTTGGTGTATGATGTTTATGCGCGCGATCTCCCTGTTCGGCTGCGCGGTGTCGAACTCGGTTATCTGCGGCCAGATGCGGCCATTCTGCGCCTCATCGCCAACAAAGGCTTCCCGATGGCGTTGCAGATGTTTGTGATGTCGGGCGCGTCGATCGTGATCATCGGTCTTATCAATCGCGAGGGTGTGCTGATCACCGCAGCCTACAGCGTGACGATGCAGCTCTGGAACTATGTGATGATGCCCTCCATTGCCATCGGCGGCGCGGTCAGCACGATGGTGGCGCAGAACATCGGTGCGGGGAATTGGGATCGGGTAGGGCAGGCGACGCGCGCGGGCGTCATGATCGGTCTTGGCACAACCGTATCGATCGTGCTGCTGTTGGCGATTGTCGATACGCAGGCGCTGTCGATGTTCATCAGCAGCTCATCCCCCGCGATGCCGCTGGCGCGCCATATCCAGCTTATCGCGACCTGGGGCTTCATCCTGTTCGGCGTGACGTTCGTTCTGCAAGGGACGATGCGCGCGAACGGTGCCGTATGGGTGCCGGTCGTGATTATGTTTGTGTCGTTGTGGATTGTGCGCGTCGGGCTGGTGTTTGCGCTCCACCCGCTGCTCGGCGCAGATGCAATCTGGCTCAGTTTTCCGATCAGTTCGGCGGTGTCGATGCTGCTGTCGATCGCGTATTATCACTCAGGGCGGTGGCGCCAGGCGCGGATGATGCCAGCTTGATCACGACAGAACCAGAGGTCTATCGCGGCGCGCTCTCCACGGGTGGGCGGTTGCTCGGCCTTGATGTTGGCACCAAAACGATTGGAACGGCGTTGTGCGACGCAGGCTGGAGCATCGCTTCACCCGCCGCACTCATCCACCGCAGCAAATTCGCAAAAGACAAAGCAACGCTAGAAGCGCTGATTGCAGCGCAGGCGGTGGAGGGGCTCGTTATCGGCCTGCCACTTAACCTTGATGGAAGCGATAGCCCGCGCACCCAATCCACCCGCGCCTTTGCACGCAACCTTGAACCCCTCAATCTGCCCATCCTGCTCTGGGATGAGCGCTGGTCAACTGCCGCCGTCACCCGCACCCTGATCGAAGCCGATGCCAGCCGTGCGCGCCGTGCTGAACTGGTCGATAAAATGGCGGCGGCGTATATTTTGCAAGGCGCGATTGACCGGCTGATGCGGATGTAATCACCCCACCCGTAACGCATCCGCCAGCAGCGCATAATCCTTACCGCGTGGGCTGGCCCTGCGCCACACGAGCGCGATTTCACGGTGCGCATGATCGGCGGTCAATGGCCGCGTTACAATCCCGGTGCCTGCCAATATCCCGGCGTCGATCGCCATTTGCGGCAGCATCGTCGTCCCCAAGCCGTTATCGACCATCTGCACGAGGGTATGGAGCGAGGTGCCCAGCATCGTCGCTTCGGCACGCAATTCTGGGCGATTGCAGGCGGCAAGCGCGTGATCCTTCAAGCAATGGCCATCTTCCAGCAACAGCAAGCGCCGCTCGTCAATGTCGTCGGGATGCACCACAGCGGGCACCGCCTCGTTGCCGGGGAAGGCGACGCAGAGCGCATCGTTGAACAGCGGTGCAATGTCGATCTCACCGCAGGCATAGGGCAGCGCAAGCAACACACAATCAACATGCCCGCGATGGAGCGAGTCACATGCCGCCGCGCTCGGCTCTTCACGCAGATAGAGTTTGAGACTGGGCCAATCGGCACGCAGCTTGGGCAGAATGCGCGGCAACAGAAACGGCGCAATTGTGGGGATCACACTCATGCGGAGTTCCCCCGTGAGCGGCTCACCGGCCGCGCGCGCCATATCGCTCAACTCCTCAGCCTCGCGCAGCACCCGCCGCGCTTTAGTGGCAATGCGTTCCCCGGGAGGCGTGAATCGCACGACCCGCTTGGTGCGCTCGACAAGCGTAATCCCAAGGAGCGACTCAAGTTCGCGCAGCCCCGCAGAGAGCGTCGATTGTGTCACATAACAACTGGTCGCGGCCCGGCCGAAATGGCCATGATCTTGCAGCGCGACGAGATATTGCAGCTGCTTGATGGTGGGAAGAAAGGAGGACACACG
>JAYVZY010000225.1:0-2590 GCA_043782885.1 Sphingomonadales bacterium
GTGCGGATTCCAATGATGGCGCCCACCTATTCCACTTTGATCGCGCCCACCATTCCAACATGATCGCGCGCAGTTTGAGTGCCTCTGGTCGACATGGTTTTCATGGCATGGGTTTTGGGTTTTGGTCAAGCATTTGATGTTGGGTTTGGACGCCGCATTGACTCGCCGCTGAGTTCGATGCGGTGCGCATTGTGGATGAGGCGGTCGAGAATAGCATCGGCGTAGGTCGGATCACCGATCATTGCATGCCACTGCGCGACGGGGAGCTGACTGGTGACGATGGTGGAGTGCCGCCCGTACCGATCTTCAAGGATTTCGAGGAGATCATGTCGGGCCTGCGCATCAAGCGGTTGGAGCCAGCAATCGTCGAGGATGAGGAGTTGAACCTGCCCCAAGCGTTTCAGCCGCCGCGCAATGCTGCCGTCACCACGCGCGAGAACAAGTTCATCGAGTAGCTTTGGCAAACGGGTGTAAAGAACGGAGCGGTTGTCGCGGCAGGCTTTGTGGCCGAGTGCGCAGGCCAGCCAGGATTTACCAAGGCCGGTTGGACCGCAGATAGCCAAGTTGTCATGCCCGTCGATCCAGTCGCCCGCAATTAGCTTGAGGAACATGCTACGATCAAGGCCACGGTCGCGGCGATAATCGACATCCTCGGGAGCCGCTTGATGGCGCAGTTTGGCATGTGTGAGCCGCGCACCAAGCTTTCTATCCTGACGATGCGCGGCTTCATGATCGAGCAACAACCCAAGCCATTCGGCATGGTTGAGCAGTGGCGTATCATCATTGGTACTGAGCGTGTTGAACGCCTTGGCCATGCCGTGCAGGCCGAGCGCGTGAAGTTGGTCGAGTGTTGGGTGGGTCAGCATGTTCGTCTTCTCCTAGTGGTAATAACGGGAACCCCGGATATTGGGGTGATCTGGGGTGGTGGGGTCTGTTGTGGGCCGCGCACGCAGTGGCTGGCCGTCGAGCTTTTTCTCAAGGATCGATTTGACCGAGCCGTAATTGCGCGCGCCGATCTCGACGGTGCGCAGCGCCGCTGCATCAAGCCGCTCGGCGCCATAGGCTTTAACCAGACGTAAAATGCCAAGACATGATCGATAGCCCTGCTCAGGGTGCGGCCTGTCACGCAGGATCAACTCGCAGAGCAATTTAACCGATGGCCCGATTTTGTCGGCATCGCCAATAATCCGCTCGACGGTCCAGTCAGCATAATGGCGATGGCTGGAGGGCATATGGTCATTGATGGTGGTGTGTTTGCCATTGCCCGAACCGCGCATATGTGACGCGATCCGTTGCCCGAGCGCAAAAATCTCCACCGTGCGCACCGTAAGCCGCACCTCAACCGCCGCCCGCGCATGGGCGTAGGGCACTGAGTAAAAATGGCTTTCAACCTCGACATGATAATCGAGCCCGACCCGCCGTGCGCGCCATTCCGCCAGCACATAGGGCTCGGATGGTAGCGGCTTGAGCAACGGCTGATCGATGTCCACAAACAACTGGCGGCGTGTGCGGCCAAAGCGGCGCATCACCCGCTCGTCGTTGAGCCGATGTAGCAGATCGTCAATCGCGGCGTTGAGTTCAGCCAGACTATACCAGATGCGGTTGCGCAAACGTCCCAGCAGCCAGCGTTCGACGATGCCGACGCAGGCTTCAACCTTCGCCTTATCACGCGGGCGATAAGGCCGCGCTGCCAGCACGGACGTGCCATAATGCTTCGCCATATCGGCATAGGTGCGGTTGACCTGCGGGTCGTACAAACACGCCTTAATCACCGCGACCTTGGCATTATCGGGCACCAGCAGGCGCGCAGCGCCACCAAAATACACAAACGCACGCGCATGCGCGTCCACCCAATCGGGCAGCGTCTCTGTCCATGTCGCGCACGAGAATGACAGGCTGGAAGCGCCCATCACCGCCACAAAGATATGTGCATCGCGCACTTCGCCGGTCAGCCGATCAACTACCACCGGTATCTTATCGCCCGCATAATCAACGAACATCCGGTCACCACCAAGATGCGTTTGCCGCATCGTCACAGGCAGCTTCGCTTCCCACTTGCGATACAATGCGCAGAAGCGGCTGTATCGATAGCCTTCAGGCTCACCTGCGATATACTCGTCCCACAGGATTTGCAGTGTCACATGTTTGCGTTTGAGCTCACGGTTGATCGCTGCCCAATCGGGTTCCGCCATGCGTCGCCGCACGGGTTTGCGCCCCGCAACGTGATACAGCTTCGACTCAAGTGCTGCGTCGTTCAAACCCAGCGGCAAAGGCCATTCAAGTCCAGATGCCGTAAAACGCTTCAGCACCTCGCGCACCGTTGATGGTGCGACGCCCGTCTGGCGACCAACCGCACGCGTCGATAATCCCACGTCGCGGCTCAACTGCAATATCTCGCGTACTTTGCGCATCGCTACTCTCTCCGTCGGCATTGGTTCCTCCCAAAAGGAAGACCCTGCGACGACCAGATCAGCTTCTCAAATCAGCCACCAAACTGCGCATGATCAGCGTGGAATGGTGGGCGGCATCAGATTGGAATGATGGGCACGATCATGTTGGAATGCTGCGCGCGATCACAGCGGAATCCGCA
>JAYVZY010000226.1:0-1723 GCA_043782885.1 Sphingomonadales bacterium
GGGATGTGATTGCCAAGGTCAGTATCCGCATCGGGCCGGAGCACGGGCCGCATTTCGCCATTATAGAGCGCGGAGAGCAATTCCAGCGGCTCTGAGCAAGTGCCGTGGCGCGTCTTGTAGCTGCCTAACGACCGCGCGCCGTAGGGCTGAAGGCTGGCGAGCAGCGCGCGCGTCGCCGCATCCAATTCGCGCAACAGCGTCGGATCAAGCTCGGTCTCACCCTTATTAAACCAGCGCGCCACCCGCTCTGGCCAGCCTGTTTTGCCACGCGGTGGGCGGCGCACGAGGGTGATGAACTGCTCATTGACGAACAATTGCCGCGCAGCCAGCCGCCCGCGCCATTGACGATCTAGCTCCGCCGCGAAGGGGTTGTTAAAATCACCACCCAGCCCCACCGTAACCCGCCGCCGCACGATGTGATGATAGAGGATGAAACGCGCATCGAGCACCGAACGCAGCATCACCTCGCGCACACCGAGCATATGGTTGAGCTGATCCGCGTCTTCAGTCTCAAATGGCATCCCCGCTATCGAGAGCGATTGCATCAGCCCACCATCGCGCAGCAGCAGGGTCGTGTCATTCAGATGTGCGGCATAAGGCAGTCTATCGCCCGCCTTCGCCTCGCGCTTTTCCCACGCCGCAGGGCCGAGCCATTTCATCATGGCGTATAACTGTTGCAGCCCCAGCGCGCCCAATTCGGCACACGCGGGCAGCGGCTCACTTTGGTGAGCCACAAGTCAAAAACACGCGGCTCGCGTAGGCACGCCAGATAACCAATACCATGCACGATGAGCGCCACAGGCAACGCGAGAAACGAGCGCGTGATGAGGAATGCCTCGGTCGTCACCGCAGCGTTGATAATGAAATAGCTATACGTCACCCCGCCAAACATTTGTGGGCGGGTGAGCGCGCGAAAAACGGGCATTTTGCTGAGCACTTAATGCGAAATCCCGGCTGTTGATTGTATTCCCGCCACAATCGACGCGGCTCCAAACAGGATGAAGCAACCCATGATAACCGTTGCCCCAAAGCGCCAGTTCATCCGCCCCGTGAGCATCATGAACCCGACCATCGCCACTGCGATCACCGCCACCGCCGTCGCGACATTGCCCATTAGCGTGCCTTGCAACCAGCCAAGCGCGGCCACAATCGGCCCAGAGCCTGCCGGATCAGCAAAAGCGGCAGCAGGTGCGAGGAGCGCTGTGAGTGCAAGAAATGAGCGGGTTGTGCGAGTCATATGAATCTCCTTACAGCCACATTATGAGCAGATAATGGATATGGCTAGGGCTTGCCCGCGCGCATGTCCAAACGTGCCATGATGGCGGCAACATAATTTTGTGTTTCGCGGATGGCCGGAATGCCGCCCGCACGATCAACCCGCCCCACGCCCGCGTTATAGGCCGCGAGCGCCTTGACCACATCACCGCCGAAATGGTCGAGCAAAATGCGCAAATAGCGCGCGCCACCATCCAAATTGGCAAGCGGATCGCGTGCATCCACCCCCAGTGCCGCCGCCGTTGCGGGCATGAGCTGTGTCAAACCGACAGCGCCCTTGGGAGAGACCGCGCTCGTGTGCCAGCGGCTCTCTTGCCACACCACCGCCTCAAGTAACGCCGGACTAAGCGCATGGCGCGCTGCCGATTGATTGAGCGCCTCAGTTAATCTTTGCGGGGCGGCTATCGTTATAGCGGGCGCCACCGACACAACGGGGAGAGGAACGGAC
>JAYVZY010000227.1:0-6752 GCA_043782885.1 Sphingomonadales bacterium
CGTGCTCGAGTCGGGCGCACAAGTGAAAGTGAGCCGCTCCTATCGGGACGTCGTGGCGCGGTTCGTGCATTAAGCGATAGGGGTGGGGGCTGATCCTTAACCGACGCCGGGTTTCGGGCCTTTAGAGACGTTGTTATTACCGTCCCCCTCACCGCCCCAGATACGTCGAGAGTGGCCTCACACTCCGCACTGTTGGCCCTTGCGGGTTGAGCAAGTCGTATACCACCGCATTCTGCAGCACATTCTGCACATAGCCGCGCGTTTCGGTGAAGGGGATGGCCTCGATCCATTTCACCACATCTGCCCCCGGCACGCGCGGATCACCATTGCGCGCGATCCATTGGTTGATGCGGCCCGGCCCGGCGTTATACGCGCCGATAGCGCAGGGGTAGCAGCCGTTAAAGCGGGTCATGAGATCACCGAAATAGAGCGATCCAAGGCTCATGTTATAGGCGGGGTCGGTCGTGAGCCGCGCGGCGTCATAGGATATGCCATTCTTGGCCGCGAGCGGCGCGGCGGTGTAGGGCTCAAGCTGCATCAGCCCGCGCGCATTGGTACGGCTGATAGCGCCGATGTCGAAGTTGGTTTCCTGCCGGCTGATGGCATGGATGATGGTCCAGCTTTGAGAATATAAGGCATCAACCGTAATGCGCGGGAATCCGGCGCGGATGAAATCTGTTCCACCTGATCCACGGGTGATCCGGCTGACCCACACGCCCATGTCTATCCGGCCCATGCGCTGCCCAAGGTCATTCGCAAGCGCGAGATCAACATCGCCGTGCGCAGTCGCCGCAATCGCGCGCATGAACAGCGTTTGCTCGGCATGGTTGCCACTCTGCCCGAGGTAGATGGCGGCGCGAACGAGCTCGCTGTTCATATACGCCTCGCGCTGCGCGGGGGAGACGAGAGTCGCAGGCGCGGTGCCAAGCGCCGGAGCGCGCCCAAGCCGCTCATCCGCAAGCTGGCCGTGAAAATTCTCGAAATAAGCGGCGGCCTGAGTGTAGTAGCTGGTCGCTAAGGCCCTATCTCCCGCAGCATCTGCGGCGCGCCCGGCCCAATAGAGCCCTTTGGATTGGCTGAAACTTGTTCGGGCGGCAGCTGCGTATTGCGCGTAGAGCGGAACGGCATCGGCATATCGACCGAGTTTGTTAAGCGCGGTATCTGCGGCGAGCCAAATAAGGCTGGTGTAGGGATCACGCTCCGATAGCGGCTTCTCGCGCAGATTGGTGCCAATCGGGTAGGCGTCCTGCAACTGGCGGGCAATGTTATAGGCATTGCTGTAATCACCCTCATCAACCGCGCGGCGCGCTATGCCGAGCAACTGGTTGAGCCATATCTGCGGCTCAAGCGGCGGCTGCGCAAAATTATGCGGGCGGGCCAGCCAGGCGCGCGCGGCATAGACTTGACCCGTATTGACGAGATACGCTGCGCGATCGGCCACAAAGCCCGCATCGGCGCGCGCGTTTTCGAGATAGGGGGTCGCCTTCATCTCTGCATCAGGTGATTTTGCGAGCAACGCCGCGCGTGCCTCGAACAGCGGGCGGCGCACCACGCTGGTGTTCGGCAATTGCCGCTGTGCGACCGACAGAGCGCGGCTCCACAGCAACCGGTTCATCCGTGCATCTTGATCTTCGGGTGTCAGGATCTGGTTGAAACGGATGAGGAAACGGCTCTCATCGTCGGTGGTGAGCGGCCCGCCTGTCCAAGCAATGCGCGCGGCATTGTTGGCTAAATCACGCTGGCCTTGGGCATAAAGCGCTTCAGCGTAACGGAGCTGGGCGGCGGCAGAAATGGCGGGGAATCGCTGGAAATAAGTGACGACCTGTGAAGGCGACTCAGCTTCCGGTTTAAGCACTGCCTCCGCCGCCTCACGCAACGCAGGCTCGCTCGGCCAGCCGGGGTGGGCAAGCAGGAAGGTTGCGAGCGACGAGAACGGCATTCCCCGCGCGGAACGAAGATTTTCCCACGTGCCCACCGCATCACCGATAGAACCAGACGAACGGAACGGGTTGTAGGAATATGGCGCGGCTGGAGCCAAAACGGGCGGCGGCACTGGCGCCTCTTGAGCGCAGACCGGAGCGGCGATCACCAGCAGCGCAAAAGCCGCGCAGCGATGGATACTAGACAGGATGGGGGTGCAGCCCCTATCAGCAGGGCCAGAAATGTGAGGAAGCAACATGAGCTTCCTATGGCAAGGCTTTCCGCAAAGGTGAAGGTGCAAGACAATGTTTTCGGGATCAATTCCGGCTCTGGTGACTCCTTTTCGGGACGGAGCGATTGATGAGGCCGCTTTTCGGCGGCTGGTCGATTGGCAAATCGAACAGGGCTCGTCTGCGCTGGTGCCCTGTGGGACGACGGGCGAAAGTGCCACGCTGAGCTACGAGGAGCATTACCGCGTCATCGAACTCTGTATCGAGCAGACCTCAGGCCGCGTGCCAGTGATCGCAGGGTGCGGCTCGAACGACACAGCAACTGCGGTGCGGCACATGGCTTTTGCCAAGCAAGCAGGGGCAGATGCCGCGCTGGTGGTGGCGCCTTATTACAACCGCCCAAATCAAGACGGCATTTACGCGCATTTCAAGCATCTGGCCGAGGCGAATGAGCTGCCGATTGTGGTTTATAACGTGCCGGGGCGCACCGTGACCGATATTCAACCCGAAACACTCGCGCGGCTAGCCAAGCTACCGAGTATTGTTGGTGTCAAGGACGCGAGCGGAGCGATTGCGCGGGTGACAGCGCATCGGCTGGGCTGCGGCACGGATTTCTGCCAGCTCAGCGGCAATGATGACATGGCGCTGGCGTTCAACGCAGCAGGCGGCGTGGGGTGCATCTCCGTGACGGCGAATGTCGCACCAAAGCTGTGTGCGGACTTTCAAACGGCGTGCCAGACGGGCGATTACGCCAACGCACGCGCGCTCAACGATAAGTTGTTCCCGCTCCACACCGCGCTGTTCACCGATGCCTCACCGGGGCCAGTGAAATACGCGATGGCCAAATTGGTGGACTGGATGACGGCGGATGTGCGGCTACCGATGACCGCACCGTGCGAGGCGAGCCGCAAGGCTGTGGATGCGGCGTTGGAGGTCGCAGGCCTCCGCTAATGGCACGCCCCCGCCCCGAGCAAATCAAGGTCAAAACCGTCGCCGAGAACCGGCGCGCACGCTATGACTATGCCATTGATACCGTATATGAAGCCGGCATTGCCCTCACCGGCACCGAAGTGAAATCGCTGCGCTTTGGCGAGGGCTCGATTGCGGAGAGCTATGCCGAGGTGAAGGGCGGCGAGATTTGGTTGATCAACGCGAACATCCCCGAATTCAGCCACGGCAACCGTTTCAACCACGAGCCAAAACGCCCGCGCAAGCTGCTCCTGCGCGAGCGCGAAATCAGCAAAATGCACGGTGCCGTCGCGCGACAAGGGATGACGCTCGTCCCGCTCTCGATCTATTTCAACGCGCGCGGGCGGGCGAAAGTTGAGCTTGCACTCGCCAAAGGCCGCAAGGCGCACGACAAGCGCGAATATCAGGCCGAAAAGGACTGGAAGCGCGAGGCAGGGCGGATCATGAAAGAACGCGGGTGAGGAAGAGTGTGACGGCGGGCTAATACCTTGACCTACCGAGGCGTTCCCGCGCAAAGGGTTGGGCTGTGAATGACTTAACCTCTCCAGCACCCGTCGCTCCCACCGTTCGCGCGCCATTGCCGCCGATACTCGGCGATCGCTTGGCGGCCGTTGTGGTTGGCTTAGCGGCATTCGCGACGGCTGCGCTGCTGCTCTGGGCGGCGGGCGATCTTGTCCTGGCGGTCGCGTTTGCAGCCGCCGTGATTGGTCTCGCGGCACTGATCTTCGTCTATCGGCGGCTGTATCCGCCAATTCATGCACCAACGGTGGTGCAGGATTGGGCCCTGCTTCGCGATGCCGCAAGCGGGAGCGAGGCCGCGATTGGCGTTACAGACCGTGTCGGTCGATTGGTGTGTGCCACGGATAACTATTCAGAATGGTTCGGTGGCTTTGTTCCGCCAGCGAAGTTCGCGCTCGATGAGGCGAACCTTGGCTTCGTAAACGGTGCCAGCCGCGACGCGTGGCGGGATGGGCACGGAGCCATTACGCTTACGCTCCCTAACCAAAATAAGCTTGCGTTGCACGTCGTCAGATCGGGCCGCGCGGAAGATCACCTCATCTGGCGCTTCACCAAGGCAGCAAGCGCTACGCTGATCGATGAAGTGCGCCAGTACCTCACCGGGCCAGCGGGTGACCGGCTCGGTGAAACGGGGATTATGATCTGCCTGATGGGCGGCGATGGCCGCATCCAGAGTCTCAACCGCGCCTTCGCTTTCCGCGCGACAGGACGCGCCAACGCGGCACTTGAGGGGCGCGATTTCGTTACCCTGCTGGAAGCTGACAGCGATGGCACGATCCGCTTTGCGCATGAGGGCGAGAAGGGCAACCCGCTCCGCCTTACCCAGATCGCGCTCGAGAAAGACACTGAGAGCGGCGCGACGCTGATTATGTTGATGGATGGCGACACTGTGCGCAGTGGTGGGGCGGGAGTAACGGGTGGCAATCTCCAGAATCTGCTCGCGATGCTCCCGCTTGGCCTCGCGCTGGCGGACAGAGATGGCCGCTTCCTGTTCCTCAACACCGCCTTTCGGAATGCAGCCGGCGTCGCAGAGGGTGTGATGCCGATCTATCCCGGTGATCTGGTGGTGCGCGAAGATAAGGCAGCCGTCGCCGATTCCGTTCGTCGCTTCGCCAATGGTCAGGGCATGTCGGGCGATCTCGCGGTGCGGCTGGTGGACAGGCCAGAGGAACCAATCGCGCTCACCATTGCGGGCGCGAAAGGCCTGGGCGATGCCGCCGTGCTCCTCAGTCTGAAGGACAATAGCGAAGAGGCCCGCCTGAAGCGCGAGATTGCCCAGGCCACCAAAATGCAGGCGGTTGGCCAGCTCGCTGGCGGTGTGGCGCATGATTTCAACAACATCCTCACCGCCGTCATCGGCCATTGCGACTTGATGATGCTGCGCCACCAGCCCGGTGATTCCGACTATGACGATATTCAGCAGATCAAGCTCAATTCCAACCGCGCCGCCAACCTCACCCGGCAATTGTTGGCCTTCTCGCGCCAACAAACGCTGCGCCCGCAGGTGTTGCAACTCCCCGATGTGATCTCTGAAGTCAGCAACCTGCTTCAGCGCGTTATGGGTGAAACAGTGACGCTTGAGGTCAACCACGGGCGCAATCTCGGCCCCGTGCGCGCCGATCCGGGGCAGCTAGAGCAGGTTATCGTCAACCTGTGCGTGAACGCGAAGGACGCGATGACACGCGGTGGCACCGTCACCCTGCAAACCTATAGCTTCCCCTCTGCTGAGGTACGCAAGCTTGCGTCCGACATCATGCCGATCACGGATTACACCGCGCTTAAAATCACTGACACTGGCATAGGTATCCCGCAGGAGCTCCTCCCCAAGATCTTCGAGCCCTTCTTCACCACCAAGGAAGTTGGCAAGGGCACGGGTCTCGGCCTCTCCACCGTTTACGGCATCGTCAAGCAATCTGGCGGCTTCATCTTCGCGACATCGGAGGAGGGTAAGGGCACCAGCTTCGTCATCTACCTCCCCGTCCACCGCGTTGACACTACAGCGCAGGCCACCATCGATAAGCCGCGCGAACGCCCCACCGAGCTTTGGGGCACCGGCACCATCCTTCTGGTGGAAGATGAGCAGATGGTGCGCGTTGTCGCCGAGCGTGCGCTTGCCCGCCACGGATACACCGTTATCACCGCGACGAATGGCGAGGAGGGACTGGCACTGCTGGGTAGCCGCTCAGACTTCGATCTACTGATTTCAGATGTCGTGATGCCACTTATGGACGGCCCGACAATGGTGCGCCACGCCCGCGAGCGTTACCCCAACCTGCCCATCCTTTTCATGTCCGGATACGCCGAAGAGCAATTGCGCAAATCCATCGACATCGACAATGTCAATTTCATCCCAAAGCCCTTCTCGGTGCAGCAACTAGCGGAGGCCGCGCGCGCGGCGCTGGCGGAGACGAAATAAATTCGTTGCCCTCTTGTTCTATAAGAACAAATAGCATACATAGCGATTCGCGTTGACGGATCGCGCGGCATGGTTAGGGAGGAAAAAGCAATGGCGGCACAGTTAAAACTCATCGATGGCGAGAAAAATACAAGCACTATGGCAAGCAATCCGGACAGGCAAAAGGCATTAGAGGCGGCGCTCGCGCAGATTGATCGCGCGTTTGGCAAGGGCTCGGCGATGAAATTGGGCAGCCGTGAGGCGATGGAGGTGGAGGCGGTCTCCACCGGATCGCTCGGGCTTGATATTGCTTTAGGCATTGGCGGCCTACCGAAAGGCCGCGTGATCGAAATTTTTGGGCCGGAAAGCTCAGGTAAAACGACCTTGGCATTGCACGCGATTGCCGAGGCGCAGAAACTGGGTGGCACGGCGGCGTTCATCGATGCAGAACATGCGCTCGATCCCGCTTATGCCAAGAAATTGGGTGTGAACATTGATGAGTTGATCATCTCGCAACCCGACACTGGCGAGCAGGCACTGGAGATCACCGATACGCTGGTGCGCTCCAACGCGGTGGATGTGCTGGTGATCGATTCGGTGGCCGCGCTCGTCCCGCGCGCGGAAATCGAAGGCGAAATGGGGGACAGTCATGTCGGTCTGCAAGCGCGGCTGATGAGCCAGGCGTTGCGCAAAATCACCGGCTCGATCAGTCGCTCGAA
>JAYVZY010000228.1:0-2678 GCA_043782885.1 Sphingomonadales bacterium
AGCGAAAGGCTTCCACTCGCTGCGAATCATAACCAACAACTGGCACATGGCGCGTGCGCGGTATGAGCTCGCACGGGAAATGCCGCGCGACATCACACTCATAAACGATGCGGTCGAGGTTTCACCGAGCTTTGGCATTTTGTTCGAGGAGTATAACAAGTATCTCTGGCGTCGGCTGACTGCCCCATTTGATCGGAGTGAGCGATGACGATTGTGCGTTCATTAATTTTCGCGGCCATTTTCTATCTTGGCTCGGCATTGTTCGCCATTTTGGCTTTCTTTGAATCGGCGCTTTTTCCGGGCCGCGTTATCGCGAGCTGTCGCCGCTGGGCGCAGTGGCACCGCCTGTGTGCCAAATGGATTTTGGGCATCGCGAGTGAGGTTGAAGGCGCGCTACCTCAACACGCGGCGCTGGTGGCGATCAAGCATCAGGCCCATTTCGAGACATTTGAGCTGCTCGTGTTGTTTGATAAACCTGCGGTAGTGATGAAGAAGGAGCTAGTGGATATTCCGATATGGGGCACGCTGGCGAAATGGCACGGCGTTATTGCCGTTGACCGCGATACCGGCAGTACTGCGCTCCGCAAAATGCTCAAAGCGGCTAAGGCGGCAATCGAACAAGATCGGCCCATCATCATTTTTCCAGAAGGCACGCGCACGCTGGTGGGCGCGCAACCACCGCTCAAATCCGGGCTGGCGGGGCTCTATAAAACGCTCAGGCTGCCGATTGTGCCGATAGCCCTCGACAGTGGACGCTTGTGTCCCCGCACCGGAATCATGCGTAAAGCGGGCATTGTCCGTTGGCGGGTCGGTGAACCTATTCCTGCGGGCCTTCCGCGTGAGGAGATGGAGGCGCGGGTTCTTGCCGCGATAAATGCTTTGAATCCACCGTCGATGTGAAGTTCGTTGGCGCGAGTGGGCCGGCATCCCGCGCTTTGCGTTTGCGCAAATTATCTCGCAATGCCGCCGCGAGCCGATCTTCCCGCGTCAATTTGTTTTTGATCATTCACCACTCATAGCCGCTATAACCTTGACGCGTCCACCGGCATTGTTCATAGGCGCGCCTCTGTTAATCGCGATGCGGTTAATGTGCTGCCGTAGCTCAGTGGTAGAGCGCATCCTTGGTAAGGCTGAGGTCCGGAGTTCAATCCTCCGCGGCAGCACCATTTTCTCCCTGTTTTATCAATAACTTAGCGGCTTGATGCGTTAGCGGAAATGCTTAGATTATCTCAATTTTAACTTGATCCAATCATTTTCTAAGCATTTGAAATAGAGTCGGGGGATAGCGCTTGCGGTTCAGCCGCTCTGGGCGGAAACGATCCAACCCGCTGCCTGAAACTGCACCTCGTCACCAACCAAACGATCTGTTGCAAGCGCGTGAACCCGCTCAAGAAACATCGTTCGTTCTGCGCCTTCAAGTGCCGCGATTACAGGGGCAGCAGGGCCGATGCGGCTAAAAAAATTGACGGCATCGGAAACCGGGTCGGCGCCCGCACCAGCGACATACTCCCAATCCACGCGCTCAAACTGCACCTCGGCCCAGCCCGATGCCGCAAGAATCTTTGAGACATGCGTTTGATCGGCGAAGGCAAAAGGGCCGGGTGCGTGGGGGTTGACCGGAGCTGCATCGGGTAGAAGCTCGGCAATCGCGGTCGCCCAAGTGTTCAGGTTCCGATCACAGAAGCACGAAAAGATCAGTTGCGCCGCTGGGGCACTGACCTGCGCGAGATGAGTAAACGCTCCGACAGGATCGTCGAAAAACATCACCCCGTGGCGCGACATGAGCAGATCAGGTGTAAAATTTGCGCCCACCCAATGTGACGCATCGGAAACCTCAAAATGGCAATCGGCGCTCTCGTCTGCTCGTAATCGCGCTTGCACAATGAGGTCAGCCGAAAGATCAATACCACACACACGCGTGTCGGGGCGGTTCGCCTTGACCGCCAAGGAGAGTTCGCCTGCCCCACAGCCAATATCGAGAACGGCCTGAGGTTTGCCCTCGGATACACGCTGTGCCAACCGTGTTGTGAGTCCTGCAAAGCTCCTGTCGGTACGCACCCATTCGCGCGCCCAATTCGCGCCAACCCGGCCCTCCCAATCTCGTGCATCTGTCATCTTAAATCCACCGCCGTACGCGCGCACAATATGTAGCGTATTCATCCCCAAATTTGCGACGCATCACGCGCTCTTCGGGCGTGATCTGAAATGCTGTGATATAAGCCACAAAGAGCGGGAGCATAATGAAGCCACTCGCGCCACCTTCATAAACCGCAACGCCTGCAAGAAAAACCACCATCCCGAGATACATCGGGTTGCGGCTGATGGCGAACGGCCCGCGCGTTACCAACGATGATGCATTCTCAATCGTGATTGGGTTGACGGTCGTCTTCGCCAATCGAAAATGGATTGCGGCGTAAATGTCGAGCGCGATGCCGAGCAACGCCAACCCTATCGCGGCGACTACCTGCATCGGAAATCGGAATCGAATGACCGGAAGAAAGTGCGCCAGTGCCCAAATCATGAAGGCGGCAATCAACGCGATGATCGGCGGCGGGATGCGGGGCATGTGAGGGTCTCCAAAATCGAGATTAGAATGCTACAATGTTTTGCATCAGCAACAAATCCAAATTCAAGTACTCGAATTATTTCCGCGTAAACGGCGGGAACAGTGATAAATT
>JAYVZY010000229.1:0-8563 GCA_043782885.1 Sphingomonadales bacterium
CAGCCAGCTACGTGATCAACCTCGGCCATCGCGACATCGCGATTATCAAGGGTGACGCAACGCACCATTCGAGCGAGGCACGGCTGATTGGCTATTCGCAAGCGATGGCTGAGGCTGGGATCGAGATGCGGCTCAACTGGATTGAGCAGGGTAATTACACGTTTGAGTCTGGGTTTGAGGCGGCAAAGCGACTGTTCGCCGCGAAGGTGCGTCCCAGCGCCATTCTTGCACAAAACGATAACATGGCGGTTGGCGCACTCATGGCTGCACGCGAACTTGGCATGGCTGTGCCCAACGACGTCTCAATTGTAGGCTTCGATGACTCTGAAATCTCGCGGATCGTTTGGCCACGACTGACAACTGTGCGGCAGCCGGTCTTTGATATGGCGGTAGCGGCGGCGGACATGATCATCGCCCAACTCGCTGGGCTTGAGCATCCGGCAGACAAGCACCACGCGCATACACTCATCGTGCGCGAATCAGCCGGCCCACCCCCAAAGCGATAATCGTTCGGCGAGACGGCGCAGCTTTCTGTTGCCTGGCCTTTGAGGTGAGCCCGCAATCGGTCACCCACCAAATTTTTCGCTCTTGCGTTCTCAGGAACTCAGTTGCATTGTTCACGTTGTCAAACGTAACGCGAAAAATGAATTTATAATAATTTGCGCCCGCCGTGTTTTGGGTAACTGGAGAGTTTATGAGGACGATAGAGCGGATTGTATGTTCGGAACTCGCCACGGCATTGGTGTTAATAACCTGTCCCGTTTACGCTGATACGCCTGCTCAATCAGAAGTTCACCCGGCACTTTGGCCCAAGCTTCATTGGCCGGTTGGTAGCGCTCCGACTGTCGAAAAGCGCATAAAAGTCTTGCTCGCCAAAATGACCATCGATGAAAAGGTCGGGCAGGTTTTGCAGGCTGATATTCAAAGCGTCACCCCCGCTGAAGTGCATCACTATCATCTCGGTTCGATCCTTAATGGCGGCAACTCTGGCCCCTATGGCGATGATTTTGCGCCAGCGCCCAAGTGGTTGCAATTGGCGGATGAAGCCTATGCGGCGTCGATTGATAAACGCGATGGCGGCGTCGGTGTCCCGATAATCTGGGGGATTGATGCTGTGCACGGGCACAGCAATATCATCGGCGCCACAATCTTTCCGCATAATATTGGCTTGGGGGCCGCGCACGATCCGGCACTTATCCAGCGCATCGGCGCTGCGACGGCGGCAGAAGTGCGTGTAACAGGGCAGGAATGGACATTCGCGCCGACCGTTACCGTTCCGCAGGATTACCGATGGGGTCGCGCGTATGAAGGCTATTCTTCAGACCCGAAGCTCGTTGCATCCTATGTCGGGCGGATGATCCTCGGCCTTCAGGGCGTGCCAAACAGCGGGCCGATATTGAATGGCCCACATGTGCTCGCCAGCACCAAGCATTTTCTGGCGGATGGTGGCACCGAAGAGGGCCGAGACCAAGGCGACGCGAAGATCAATGAGACAATACTCCGCACCGTCCACGGCGCACCCTATACCCCGGCAATCAACGCAGGCGTGGCGACGGTGATGACAAGCTACTCAAGCTGGAACGGCATAAAAATGGCAGGCAACAAAGGCCTGTTGACCGATGTGCTCAAAGGCCGGATGAACTTTGGTGGCTTCATCGTCTCTGACTGGAACGCGCATGGCCAACTTGCCGGGTGTACAAATGCCAGTTGCCCGCAAGCCATAAATGCCGGTCTCGATATGTATATGGCACCGGATAGCTGGAAGCAGCTTTATGTCAGCCTCAACGCTCAAGTGCGTGACGGCACCGTGCCGATGGCCCGGCTGAATGATGCCGTCGCGCGGATTTTGCGCACGAAGTTCCGGCTCGGGCTGTTTGAGGCCGGGAAGCCGTCATCGCGGGCGTTAGCGGGCCGCTATGATTTGCTGGGCAGTCCTGCGCATAGGGCCATCGCGCGTGAAGCAGTGCGCAAATCGCTGGTATTGCTCAAAGACCAAGACGCCCTCTTGCCGATTCGGAGGGGCGCCAATGTGCTGGTCGCAGGCGACGGGGCCGATGATATTGCCCGCCAGTCGGGTGGCTGGACGATCAGTTGGCAAGGCACGGGCATCAGCAACAAGGACTTCCCCGGCGGCACCTCAATCTGGAAAGGGATAGATGACGCCGTGCGCGCAGGCGGCGGCCATGCGGCGCTGTCACCCGATGGTAGCTTCACGACAAGGCCCGATGTCGCGATTGTTGTATTTGGTGAAACACCCTATGCTGAATTTCAGGGCGATTTGAAGACGCTCCAACTGCGGCCCGAATTGCGCACGCCGTATGCCACCATGAAAAAGCTTAAAGCGGCTGGCATTCCAGTCGTGGCGCTAATGATTACCGGGCGCCCTTTATTTGTAAACCCGGAGCTCAACAGTGCGGACGCGTTCGTCGTTGCGTGGCTGCCGGGATCCGAGGGCGAGGGCGTTGCCGATCTCCTGGTGCAGCATAAGCCCGCCGCTCCGCGCTATGCGTTTAGCGGCACCCTCCCCGCTGCATGGCCCGCAACGGCGCGCCAGAATGGGCCGACACTGTTTGCGCGGGGCTATGGCTTGACACGCGCCACGCCCGGCGCGCGTTGGACGAAACTGAGCGAAGAGTCCGGCGAGACCGACCAAACGGCCGAAGGCATCTATCTCGACAAGGGCGCGCCATCGACCGCTTGGTCGCTCGTGGTGACGGACGGTGTTGCGGACAGCACGCGTGTCACCACACTCCCCGCCGTGGTGCTCTCCGGGCGCGGACGGGTCACCGCGACCGACCATCTGGTGCAAGAAGGCGCGCGACAGTTCAGCTTCAATGGCACTGGCAACGAGACCGTCGAACTCACCACGCAAGCCCCCATCGATGTCTCGCGCCAGACCAATGGCGACGTGCTGCTGCTGGTGACGTTGCGCCTTGACGCTGCCTTGGCATCCCCCCTGTCGATCAGCATGCGGTGCGGAGCGGCATGTGGCGGGACTGTGCCGATGCCGCTGCTATCCGCTACGCCACTCGGCCAGTGGCGCACCATCGGCGTGCCGCTCAAATGCTTCGCGCACACTGGCGCGAACATGACGCGGCTTGAATCCCCGTTCCGGCTGATGACAAACGGCGCAGCAACCTTCAGCCTCGCCCGCGTCGCGCTCGGCACGGTGGCAGATGCGATCGAGAATTGCGAGCGATAGAGTGATTTAGTAAATTATGATTTGAGTATTGTGAGGGGCAATGGGCGGGGTTGAGCACTGAGGAGACTGTTTGTAAGGAGCGCGGGAACCGCGAGGTTGGAGAAAGGCAATTAAGTACACTGTTACGGTAACCCCGTTTCTGGGACAGTTTCTCATCCAAATTTGGGAAACGTAGGAGGGGGTGCAGCCCTCGAGGTTGGCGAATTTGACACTTTCCAAGGCGCACACTTTGTCTGAAAATATCGTGACCGCTGTCAAAAATATCGTGACCACTATGGATGGAGGATTTGTGAATAAATATTTTGATAAAATATTTCCAAATAGGTATTTATATGAATATTAGCAGAAATAAAAAAATAATTATAGGATGGATAACTTTAGCATTTTTTGCTATTTTATCTAATGTTTTTAACAATTCACTAATATTTTTAATAAGTCCGATTATATGGGGATTGATTGTTATCATTATTAGATTAATCTAATTTTTGATATATTTAACATTGATTACGACGAAATTATGACAATGCAATGTTTAAATATGAGGTTGCCTCTGTTGAACGTTCCCCTTGGCTGATAAAAATGGATCCGCACAGGAATTCACGGAATGAAGGGTATTGTACGAGCGCATTATACGCTTGAGTTTAAGCAGGGGGCTGTTCGCCTTGTAGGAAAACACCAAATCCTCCCCACATTTTGCTAATTGATCGAGGCGCTATGTATGACAGTGAACAAGAGTGCTCAATGTGGCGGATGACGGGACCGAACATTCCGGTGACACTCCACATAATGGCGGTTTGCTTCGGAAGTTGATGTTTTTGTGTCGGTTGTGGTGAGGGTCGTTGTTGGATCGACTCCAACCCCCTACCGCGTCAATTTCTTATACGCCAATCGTGTTGGCCGATCTGCCGCATCGCCCAGTCTACGGCGCTTGTCCTCCTCATACGATTCAAAGTTGCCCTCGAACCATTCCACGTGCGAGTCGCCCTCAAACGCCAGAATATGCGTGGCGAGCCGATCGAGGAAGAAGCGGTCATGGCTGATGACCACGGCGCAGCCCGCGAAATTCTCTAGTGCCTCTTCCAGCGCGCGCAGCGTTTCCACATCAAGATCGTTGGTCGGCTCATCGAGCAGCAGCACATTGCCGCCTGCCGCCAGCATCTTCGCGAGGTGAACACGGTTGCGCTCACCACCGGAGAGCTGCCCCACCTTCTTCTGCTGATCGGTGCCCTTGAAATTATAAGCGCCAACGTAAGCGCGCGTGTTCACCTCATGCTTGCCGAAGTAAAACCGCTCGTTGCCACCCGAAACTTCCTCCCAGACGTTCTTGGTGGGATCAAGATCATCACGCGACTGATCAACATAGCCAAGCTTGACGGTGGTGCCGACCGCAATAGTGCCGTTATCTGGCTTTTCTTGCCCCGTGATGAGCTTGAACAATGTCGATTTACCCGCGCCGTTCGGTCCAATCACGCCAACAATGCCGCCGGGCGGAAGGTTGAAATCAAGGTTCTCAAACAGCAGTTTATCGCCATATGATTTTGTCAGCCCCGTCGCCTCGATGACATTACCACCGAGCCGCGCAGGAATTTGGATGAGGATTTGCGAGCCACCGGGGCGCCTGTCCGCCTGTTTTTCCACCAACTCATCAAACGCCTTAATGCGCGCTTTGGACTTGGTTTGCCGCGCTTTGGGGGATTGCCTGATCCATTGCAGCTCCTCCTTGATGGCCTTCTGACGCGATTCATTCTCGCTGTCTTCCTGCTCCAGCCGCTTGGCCTTACCCTCCAGCCACGCCGAATAATTGCCCTCAAACGGAATGCCGCGCCCACGATCCAGCTCCAGCACCCAATTCACCACATTATCGAGGAAGTAGCGATCGTGAGTGACGAGGATGACGTTGCCGGCATAATCAATCAAATGCTTTTCCAACCACTGCACGCTCTCGGCGTCAAGGTGGTTGGTCGGCTCATCGAGCAGCAGCACTTCGGGCTTTTCGAGCAGCAGACGGCATAGCGCAACGCGGCGGCGCTCTCCACCCGAGAGGTTCTCAACCGAAGCATCGCCCGGCGGGCAGCGCAGTGCCTCCATCGCAATTTCAAGCTGATTGTCGAGCGTCCAGCCATCGACGGCGTCGATTTTCTCTTGCAACTCGCCCATCTCGGGGAGGAGCTTGTCGAAATCGGCGTCTTCCTCGGCCATTTCAGCGGAAATGGCGTTGAAGCGATCCACCATGTCCGCAATCTCGCGCACACCGTCTTTCACATTTTCGAGCACGTTCTTCTTCGGATTGAGCTGCGGCTCCTGCGCGAGATAGCCGACGCGGATGCCGTCGCCCGCCCAAGCCTCGCCCGTGAACTCGGTATCATAGCCCGCCATAATCTTCATCAATGTCGATTTACCCGCGCCGTTGACGCCGATAATCGCGATCTTTGTGCCGGGCAGGAATTGGAGGTGAATGTTGTTGAGCACCGGCTTCGGCGCGCCGGGGAAGGTCTTGGAAAGGCCCTTCATGACATAGGAATAGGCTGCGGCCATAGGTCGAACTCCGTGCTTTGAACTCAAATGAATGGCCGCGTCCTAGCGGAGCAGCGATGCGTTGGCAAACCATGTTAACACGCCTATTGAGGAGGGATGAGATTGATCGTCCTCGTCTGCCTCGCGGCACTTAGCGGCTGCGGCTCAACCGATGCGGGTAAGGACAATGAATCTACGCTTGAGAGCCAAGCGCGCGACCTCAGTAAGGCGACCGACGACATCGTGAATACTCAAATCAATGCGATAGATGCCGAGAATCAGCCCGATGCTAATGCCCCGTTGCCATCGCCACCGGCGCCTTTGGACGCGGCACCAGCCAAATGAGCGCGGCTGCAATGCAGAGCATTGTTGCCAAAATATAGAAGACATGCAGCGTCGCCTGCATCACCGCTTGACTGCTCACGATATACTCCAGTTGCGCGCGCGCTTGCTCCATCGAGAAGCCTTGGCTTTGAAGTTTTTGAATCATTTGCTCCGCATTCGGCATCGATCGTGTGATCTCGCTGCGCGCGACACCTGTATCATTGTCCCACTCGGTCAGCATGAGGGATGCACCAAATGCACCCGCTGTCGTGCGCATAAAGCTCATCAGTCCGGCTGCGGAGGCGACCTTCTGCCCCTGAAAATCGATAAGCGAAAGGCCGACCAAAGGAATAAAGAAAAATGGCATCGCCATGCCTTGGAGCAGATTCAGGAGACCTACGCCCCAAAAATCAATGTTTGACGCAAACCCGGTGCGCCAAATCATGGTGCCAGCCGCGAAGAGCAGTCCGCCCGTGACCAATTTCCGTGCATCGACCTTACCCAGAAGGCGGGCGACAAGAGGCGCCACCATGACGGCGAGAATACCGTTCAATGAGAACGCGAACCCCGCCGTCGTTGCCGTATAATTCAGGTTGATTTGGAGCCAGAGGGGCAAAATGATCCATCCCGCGAAGAACGCTGCAAACCCGAGCGAAATCACCAAAGTGCTATAACGGAAGGCTGGGCTGCGAAACACGGAGAGATCGACGACAGGATTCTCGGCAGTGAGCTCCCAAAGGACAAAGCTGATCAGGCCAACGATCGCGATGATGGCCAGTGTCACGATAAAGGGCGACGCAAACCAATCCAGCTCGCGCCCTTTGTCGAGCATGATCTGGAATGCCCCAACCCAGACAACCAGCAGCAGCAAACCAATAAAATCTACCGGAACCCGCGCGGGCTTGTCATCACGCCCACCAAGCATCCGCCAAGCGGCAAACGCACACGCGAGCGCAATCGGCACGTTGACGTAGAATATCCAAGGCCAGGAAAGCCGATCACACAGCTCCCCGCCCAAAATCGGGCCGAAGACGGGGGCGAGCAACGTCGTTACCGCCCAAATACCCGCAGCCGCCCCACCTCGCCCCTTGCCAAAAATGCGGATCAACAACGTCTGCGACAGCGGGATCATCGGCCCACCGGACAGACCTTGCATCACCCGCGCCGTCACCAGCAGCCCAAGCGTATGCGAAAAACCGCAGACAAACGACCAGAATGCAAACATCACCATAGCCGTGCAGAACACCCGCACCGGCCCATAGCGCATGGCAAGCCAACCGGTGAGCGGCACCGTAATCGCGTCAGCGACCGCATAAGACGTGATCACCCACGCCCCCTGCGTCGTGGAGACCGATAGACCACCCGCGATATTCGGGATCGATACGTTGGCGATGGTCGTATCCAGCACCACCAGAAAATTGGCGAACGCCAAGATCAGCCCGACAAACCAAAGTCGCTTGCCGGTCAGCGGCACATCGAGCGACGGGGTAGCCAGCGTCATTACTGGCTCACATCAACCGTTGCACTCATGGATAGCCCAACCAGCAACGGATGCGCCTGCAACTCAGCAGGATCGAGCACGATCCGCACAGGAACACGCTGAACGACCTTGATCCAGTTGCCGGTGGCATTCTGCGCCGGGATCAGGGCAAACGCCGAACCGGTTCCGCCCGCGAACCCGGCGACCGTACCGTGAAATTCCAAACCACTGCCATAGCGATCAGAGGTCAGTGTCACCCGTTGACCAACCTTCATCTTGCGCAATTGATCTTCCTTGAAATTCGCATCCACATAAAGCTTGTTGATCGGCACGATGGTCATCAACGTCGCTCCAGCTTGCACCCGCTGCCCGATTTGCACCTGACGCCGCGCAACAACGCCATCAAACGGGGCACGCAGCGTTGTTCGCGACACATCTAACTGCGCTTGTTCAAGCTTCGCTTGTGCCGCTGCAATTTCGGGGTTGGTGGCATTTGACGCCCCTGCAATCAGCTCATGATTGGTCGCACGATTGCCCGCCGCCACGCGTTGGTTCGCTTGCGCTTCCGCAGCCGCCGCCAGCGCACCGTCAAGAGTAGCTTTTGCCACATTCACCGCGTTACGCGCGTTGGCCACTTCCTCGCCAGAAACAGCGCCTTCGTCTGCAATTGACAGCCTTCGGCTGAGATCTGAACGCGCCTTATCGAGCATAGTTTGAGACTGGCTCACCTGCGATATTGCACGCCGTGCATCAGCTGCCCGTGCAGCTTGCTGCGCTTCCAAGCCAATATCTGTCGCCTCATAGCCGTGCACTTTGTGGGTCACGCGGTTGAGCTCCGCTTCCGCCTGCGCCAGCGCCACCCGCGCGTCCGCATCATCTATGACGACAAGCACGTCTCCACGACGAACCGACACTGTATCGGCGACCGCAACTGATTTGACCGCGCCGCTGATGAGCGGCGTTATGGCGGCCACATCCCCACCAACATAGGCATTGTCTGTCGATTGCGTCTTGCCGCCAAGAAAAACCCACCAGAGCAACGC
>JAYVZY010000230.1:0-14542 GCA_043782885.1 Sphingomonadales bacterium
TTGCCGCGACCCGAAGCCGGTTCATGCCAGCGCCGGTTCCAGCGGGGATAAGCCGCCCGACGATGACATTTTCCTTGAGGCCAACCAGCGTATCCTTCTTGCCCTCAACTGAAGCCTGCGTGAGCACGCGGGTGGTTTCTTGGAATGACGCCGCCGAGATGAAGCTGCGCGTTTGCAGCGACGCCTTGGTGATGCCGATCAAGATGGGCTTGCCTTCCGCAGGCTTTCCGCCGGTGAGTGCTGCCTTGTCGTTGATCTCGATCATCTCTTCGCGATCCACCTGCTCACCCACGAGGAGAGTGGTGTCACCCGAAGCCGTGATCTCAACCTTTTGCAGCATCTGCCGCACGATGGTTTCGATGTGCTTGTCGTTGATCTTCACGCCTTGCAGACGATAGACCTCCTGAATTTCCGCAACGATATATTCGGCGAGTGGCTCAATGCCCATCACCTCAAGAATATCATGCGGGTTCGGTGATCCGCCGATGAGGTTATCGCCGCGCTTGACGTAATCGCCCTCCTGCACGTCGATCACCTTCGACTTCGACACGAGATATTCAACCAACTCGCCGCCATCCTCGGGTTGAATGCCGATCTTGCGCTTGGCCTTATAATCCTTGCCGAACACAACACGGCCCGACACGCGGGCGATGATCGCGTTCTCCTTCGGAATACGCGCCTCGAACAGCTCAGCAACACGCGGCAGACCGCCGGTGATGTCGCGCGTTTTGGCGGCTTCGCGTGAAACACGAGCGAGCACATCACCCGCCTGCACGGTGGCACCATCCTCAACCGAAAGCATCGTGCCTACCGCCAACATGTAGCGGCCCGCCTCGCCGGAGTCTGCATCAAGCAGCGTGAGGCGCGGACGAAGATCAACCTTCGCGCGTGATCCACGGAACTCGCTGACGATCTTCTGCGAAATGCCGGTCGCTTCATCGACCTGCTCGGTGAGCGTCTGCCCCTCGATCATGTCCTGATACTTCACGACGCCTGGATTCTCCGTAATCACCGGCATGGTGAATGGATCCCACTCGGCAATCCGCACGCCCTTGGTCACTGGCGCCTTATCGGCGAACAGCACATAAGCACCGTAAGGCAAGCGGTGAACCGCGCGCTCACGGCCTTCCGAATCCACAATGGCGATTTCGCCCTGGCGAGACAGCGACACCGTGCGGCCCATCTTGTCACCAATCACGCGCAGGTCACGGTATTCGAGAATACCATCGCTGATCGCATCGAGGCTCGATTGCTCGTTGAGCTGCGCTGCACCGCCGATGTGGAACGTCCGCATCGTCAGCTGCGTGCCCGGCTCACCGATCGATTGGGCAGCAATAACGCCGACCGCCTCACCGATGTTCACGGGCGTGCCGCGTGCAAGGTCACGGCCATAGCATTTGCCGCACACGCCCATCCGCGTCTCGCAGATCAGCGGTGAACGGATTTTCACCGCCTGCGTGCCAATGGCTTCGATCTTCACGATGTCAGCCTCATCGAGCAGGGTGCCCGATGGAATGATGACCTCGTTGTTCTTGGTATCAACAATGTCTTCCGCCGTAGTGCGGCCCAATATGCGCTCACCCAGCGAGGCGATTGTGGAACCGCCCTGAATGATCGCGCGCATTTCCAGCGCCCGCTCGGTGCCGCAATCGAGCTCCGTGACGGTGCAATCTTGCGACACATCGACCAGACGCCGCGTCAGATAGCCCGAGTTGGCGGTCTTCAAAGCGGTATCTGCCAGACCCTTACGGGCACCGTGGGTGGAGTTGAAATACTCCAGAACCGTGAGGCCTTCCTTAAAGTTCGAGATGATCGGCGTTTCGATGATCTCGCCCGATGGCTTGGCCATCAGCCCGCGCATACCCGCAAGCTGCTTGATCTGCGCTTGGCTACCACGGGCACCGGAGTGCGCCATCATATAAATCGAGTTGATCGGAGCCTCGCGGCCATTCGGCAGCTTCTTGACCGCCTGAATTTCCTTCATCATCTCACCCGCAACGCGGTCACCACAGCTCGACCAAGCGTCGATCACCTTATTGTATTTCTCTTGCTGGGTGATGAGGCCATCCTGATATTGCTGCTCAAAATCGCGCACCGTAGCGCGCGTTTCTTCCACCAGCGCTTCCTTGGTCGCAGGGATGATCATGTCATCCTTACCAAAGGAAATGCCCGCCTTGAACGCGTGACGGAAGCCGAGGCCCATGATCGCATCGGCGAACAGCACCGTGTCTTTCTGCCCGGTGTGACGATAGACCTGATCGATCACATCGCCCAGTTCCTTCTTCGTCAGCAGGCGGTTGACGGTATCAAACGGCACCTTGTGCGATTGCGGCAGGCACTCACCAAGCAGCATCCGGCCCGGTGTGGTTTCATAGCGCTTGAGATAGCCAGTGCCCGCTTCATCGGTCTGCGGAACGCGACTGATGATCTTGGTGTGGAGCGTCACCGCACCCACTTGCAGCGCCTGATGCACCTCTTGCATGTCAGAAATCAGCATGCCCTCGCCGGGCTCGCCTTCCTTGAGCATCGAGAGGTAATAGAGGCCCAGCACCATATCTTGCGACGGCACAATGATCGGCTTGCCGTTTGCGGGCGAGAGGATGTTGTTGGTGGACATCATCAGCACGCGCGCTTCCAACTGCGCCTCAAGGCTCAGCGGAACGTGGACAGCCATCTGATCGCCATCAAAGTCCGCATTGAACGCCGAGCAGACCAATGGATGAAGCTGGATCGCCTTGCCCTCAATCAGCACAGGCTCGAACGCCTGAATGCCCAAACGGTGGAGCGTCGGCGCGCGGTTGAGCATGACGGGGTGCTCGCGGATCACCTCTTCCAAGATGTCCCACACTTCCTTGCGCTCTTTTTCCACCCACTTCTTCGCCTGCTTCAAGGTCATCGACAAACCCTTGGCATCGAGACGCGAGTAGATGAACGGCTTGAACAGTTCGAGCGCCATCTTCTTCGGCAGGCCGCACTGGTGCAGCTTCAATTCCGGCCCGGTCACGATGACCGAACGGCCCGAATAATCGACGCGCTTGCCCAGCAGGTTCTGCCGGAAGCGGCCCTGCTTGCCCTTGAGCATGTCAGACAGCGATTTCAGCGGGCGCTTGTTTGCCCCCGTGATCGTGCGGCCACGACGCCCGTTATCGAACAGCGCATCAACCGATTCCTGCAACATACGCTTTTCGTTGCGCACGATAATGTCTGGCGCGCGCAATTCCATCAAGCGCTTCAAACGGTTGTTCCGGTTGATCACGCGGCGATACAGATCGTTGAGATCGGACGTCGCAAAGCGACCACCATCGAGCGGCACCAGCGGGCGCAACTCAGGCGGAATGACGGGAACCACTTCGAGGATCATCCACTCAGGGCGGTTGCCTGAATCGATGAAGCTTTCAACGACCTTCAAGCGCTTGATGATTTTCTTCGGCTTGAGTTCTGACTTGGTCGTGGCCAGCTCTTCCAGCAGCGCGGTGCGCTCGCCTTCCAGATCAAGCTCTTCCAGCATCCGGCGCACGGCTTCGGCACCAATGCCTGCCGAGAAAGCATCTTCGCCATACTCATCCTGCGCGTCGAGCAACTGATCTTCGGTCAGCAACTGGAACTTGTCCAGCGCCGTCAGGCCGGGCTCGATCACGATATAGGCTTCAAAATACAGCACGCGCTCAAGCTGCTTCAACTGCATATCGAGCAGCAGGCCGATGCGGCTTGGCAGCGATTTGAGATACCAGATGTGCGCAACCGGCGCGGCGAGCTCAATATGGCCCATCCGCTCACGACGCACCTTCGAGACGGTGACCTCAACGCCGCACTTCTCGCAAACAATGCCCTTATACTTCATCCGCTTATATTTGCCGCACAGGCACTCATAATCCTTGATCGGGCCAAAGATGCGGGCACAAAACAGGCCATCGCGCTCCGGCTTGAACGTACGATAGTTGATCGTCTCGGGCTTCTTGATCTCGCCAAAGCTCCAGCTCCGAATCCGTTCGGGCGAGGCAATGCCGATCTGGATTTGGTCAAAAGTCTCCGGCTTGGCAATCGGATTGGCGAAATTGGTCAGTTCGTTCATAATCTTGCTTCCTTAAGTCCCCCTCCCTTCAGGGAGGGGAGTTCGATTTTTTATTCATCTGGGGGATGAGCAAAAAATCAAACTGGGTGGGCAGTCAATTCAGTCGGCGGTGGCTGTTCAGGCCCACCCCCGCCCCTCCCGTAAACGGGAGGGGAGTTCAGTTTACTCAGCGGCAGGCAGAGCTGCGTCTTCGTTCAGCTCATCATTCATGGTGAGCTCCACGTTCAGCCCCAGCGAGCGCATTTCCTTCACGAGCACGTTGAAGCTCTCGGGAATGCCGGCCTCAAAGCCATCATCACCCTTGACGATTGCTTCATACACCTTGGTGCGCCCGATCACGTCATCGGATTTCACCGTGAGCATCTCTTGCAGCGTGTAAGCGGCGCCGTAAGCTTGCAGCGCCCAGACCTCCATCTCACCGAAGCGTTGACCACCGAACTGCGCCTTACCACCCAGCGGCTGCTGCGTGACGAGCGAGTATGGCCCAATGGAACGCGCGTGAATCTTGTCGTCCACAAGGTGATGCAGCTTGAGCATATAAATATACCCGACCGTTACCTTGCGATCGAACATTTCACCCGTGCGGCCATCGAACAGATCGCTCTGGCCCGAGGTATCGAGCCCCGCGAGCGCGAGCATCTCCGACACATCGGCCTCGCGCGCGCCATCAAACACCGGCGTTGCCATCGGCACACCGTTTTTGAGCAGGCCCGCGAGCTCGACAATATCGTCATTGCTGCGTGCTTCGATCTCGGCGTGATACTTCTCGCCATAGGTCAGCTTGAGCCGCTCCCGCACCGCTTCCGGTGGCTTGCCCGCAGCCTCACCACCCGACTCCCGCCAATCGGCGAGCGCCTGTGTGATTTGCTGACCCAGACCGCGCGCGGCCCAGCCCAGATGGGTTTCAAAGATCTGCCCCACGTTCATCCGTGAAGGCACACCCAGCGGGTTCAGCACGATGTCAACGGGCGTTCCATCTGCGAGGAACGGCATGTCCTCCGCAGGCAGAATGCGCGAGATAACGCCCTTGTTCCCGTGACGTCCGGCCATCTTGTCGCCCGGTTGCAGCTTGCGCTTCACCGCCACGAACACTTTGACCATCTTTAGCACGCCCGGAGCGAGATCATCCCCGCGCTCCAGCTTCTCAACCCGGTCTTCATACTTCGCGACGATGAGCTTCACCGCCTCGTCATATTGCACCTTAACGGCTTCGAGATTGGCTTGTGCCGCATCGTCTTCCACGGCGAATTTCCACCATTCAAACGATTCGACTTCGGCCAGCAGGGCCTCATCGATTGTGCCGCCCTTTTTAACACCCTTGGGTGCGGCAGAGGTCGTTTGGCCGAGCAACATCTCACGCAACCGCGAGTATGTTGCACGGTTCAGAATGCTGCGCTCGTCATCACGATCCTTGCCGAGGCGTTCTTTTTCCTCAGCTTGAATGGCCCGCGTCCGGTCATCAATGTCGATGCCATGACGGTTGAACACGCGAACTTCCACCACCGTTCCGGCAACACCGGGTGGCAGTTTCAGCGACGTATCGCGCACATCAGAGGCCTTTTCACCGAAGATGGCGCGGAGGAGCTTTTCCTCCGGCGTCATCGGCGATTCGCCCTTTGGCGTGATCTTACCGGCGAGAATATCGCCTGGCTCAACCTCGGCACCAATATAAACGATGCCCGCCTCATCGAGGTTGCGCAGCGCTTCTTCACCCACGTTCGGAATATCGCGGGTGATGTCCTCCGGCCCAAGCTTCGTATCACGGGCGACGACTTCAAATTCCTCGATATGGATCGAGGTGAACACGTCATCCTTCACGATGCGCTCGGAAATGAGGATCGAATCTTCGTAGTTATAGCCATTCCAAGGCATGAACGCGACGAGCGTATTCCGCCCGAGCGCCAACTCACCAAACTCGGTAGATGGCCCATCGGCGATGATCGTGCCTGCCTCGATCACATCACCCACCTTCACCAGCGGGCGCTGGTTGATGCAGGTGTTCTGGTTCGAGCGTTGGAACTTCATCAGCGTGTAAATATCCACGCCCGATTGGCCCGCCTCAACAGCTCCGGTTGCCCGCAGAACGATACGCGTGGCATCAACCTGATCGACGATGCCGCCGCGCTTGGCGGCAATGGCTGCACCCGAATCGCGCGCCACAGTCTCTTCCATGCCGGTGCCGACAAACGGCGCCTCAGCTTGCACCAGAGGCACAGCCTGACGTTGCATGTTCGAGCCCATCAACGCACGGTTCGCGTCATCGTTCTCAAGGAACGGAATGAGCGACGCCGCAACCGACACAAGCTGCTTCGGTGAAACGTCCATCAACGTGATGCGATCACGCGGCGCAATCAGGAATTCGCCGGTTTCGCGCGACGAGATAACCTCTTCAACAAAGCTGCCATCCGGGTTCAACTCGGCATTTGCCTGCGCGATAACGTTTTTCGCCTCTTCCATAGCGGAGAGGTAAACCACGTCGTTGGTCACTTTGTGATCAACCACCTTGCGATACGGCGTTTCGATAAAGCCATATTTGTTCACGCGGCTGAATGAGGCCAGCGAGTTGATCAGACCGATGTTCGGGCCTTCCGGCGTTTCAATCGGGCAGATACGGCCATAATGCGTGGCGTGAACGTCGCGGACTTCAAAGCCCGCGCGCTCACGGGTCAAACCGCCTGGTCCGAGGGCCGAAACGCGACGTTTGTGCGTGACTTCGGACAGTGGATTGGTTTGATCCATGAACTGCGAGAGCTGCGACGAACCGAAGAACTCACGCACCGCAGCCACCGCTGGCTTGGCGTTGATCATGTCGTTCGGCATCACGGTGGAGACATCAACCGACGACATCCGCTCCTTCACAGCGCGCTCCATCCGGAGCAGTCCGACGCGATACTGATTCTCAAGCAACTCACCCACCGAGCGCACACGGCGGTTGCCGAGGTTGTCGATGTCATCGATTTCGCCCTTGCCGTCTTTCAGACCGACCAGCGTTTTGACAACGGTGAGAATGTCCTCAGACCGCAACGTGGTGTGATCATCGGGGCAATCCATGCCGAGACGCATATTGAGCTTCACGCGCCCAACTGCCGAGAGATCATAGCGCTCTGGATCAAAAAACAGGCCAGCGAACAGCGCATCCGCCGTTTCGCGCGTTGGCGGCTCACCGGGGCGCATGACGCGGTAGATGTCGGACAGCGCCTGATCGCGCTCTTCGGCCTTGTCCACCTTCAGCGTGTTGCGAATCCAGGGGCCGGTGTTGACATGATCGATGTCGAGCAGAACGACGCGATCCAAGCCAGCCTTATCGAGCTTCTCAAGGTTCTCCGCGGAGATTTCGTCACCCGCCTCAACATAAATTTCACCCGTGGCGTCGTTGACCAAATCAACGGCGGAGTAACGGCCAAAGATTTCCTCGGTCGGGATGAGCAGGGCTTCGAGGCCATCCTTCGCGGCCTTAGTGGCGGCGCGCGGCGAGACCTTCTGCGCGGCGGCGAACACAACTTCACCCGTTTTGGCATCCACGACATCATAGCTCGGCTTTTGCCCACGCCAATTCTCAGCGACATAAGGCACCTGCCAGCCATTTGGCCCGCGCACATAGGTGACCGTGTTGTAGAATTCCGCAAGGATTTCCTCACCCGTCAGACCAAGCGCGAACAACAGAGCCGTGACGGGCAGCTTGCGCTTACGATCGATCCGGACGTTGACGATGTCCTTGGCATCAAACTCGAAATCGAGCCACGAGCCACGATATGGGATGACTCGCGCGGCGAACAGATATTTGCCAGACGCGTGGGTTTTGCCGCGATCATGATCGAACAGCACGCCAGGCGAACGGTGCATCTGACTGACAATCACGCGCTCGGTGCCGTTGATCACGAACGTGCCGTTGTGCGTCATCAGCGGCATGTCGCCCATATACACGTCTTGCTCTTTAATATCGAGCACCGAACGGGTTTCCGTCTCCTGGTCGACTTCAAACACAATGAGGCGCAACGTGACGCGCATCGGCGCCGAATACGTAATTCCGCGCTGACGGCACTCTTCAGTGTCGTATTTCGGATCTTCGAGTTCGTAATGGACGAAATCAAGCTCGGCGGTTCCCGCAAAATCACGGATCGGGAACACGCTGCGCAGCGTCTTTTCCAGCCCAGACACATAGCCGATCGAAGGATCAGAGCGCAGGAATTGCTCATAGGATTCGCGCTGCACCTCAATCAGGTTAGGCATCTCCACAACTTCATGGATATTGCCAAAAACCTTGCGGATGCGCTTTTTCGCGACAGCTATTGCGGGGTGAGTCGCTGCGGGTTGAGAAGCCATTTATTTCGCCTTTATGTTCAAATTCGCGTATTAATCTTGAAATTCATCACGCGCAAAGACGACAAAAGCCGCGCATTCCCGTGGCGGGGAACCGCAGCTTGCACCGTCTAACGCCCAATCGCTCCATTCGTACGGCGCGTCGCGCAAGGCGCACCATGTCCCGAGCGAACGGGCTATAGCATGTTAATAGGAGATTTGGGGCGCGGTGTCAAACCGCGTTGAGGCTGAGCGCCCCATCCCCCGCATCAACATGCACCGTCGCGCCGTCGTGCACCTCACCCTTCAAGATAAGGTCAGCGAGCGGATCGACGAGGTATTTTTGCACCGCGCGTTTCAAAGGCCGCGCGCCATAGACCGGATCATACCCGACCACGCCGAGCCAATCGGAAGCGGCATCGGTGAGTGCCAGTTCCACCTTGCGATCCTTAAGCAGCCCCGCCACCCGCGCGACTTGCAGCGCGACAATCGGCCCCATTTCCGCACGACCCAACCGGTGGAACAGGATGATCTCATCGAGCCGGTTGAGGAACTCTGGCCGGAAATGCGCGCGCACCAGCTCCATCACCTGCGGCTCAACCTTGTCGACATCCTCACCCTCGTTCAGCCCGGCGATGAACTGCGAGCCCAGGTTGCTGGTCAGCACGATGATCGTGTTGGTGAAATCAACGCTGCGGCCCTGCCCATCGGTCAACCGCCCATCATCGAGCACCTGCAACAGCACGTTGAACACATCTGGGTGCGCTTTCTCCACCTCATCAAACAGCACCACCTGATAGGGCCGCCGCCGCACCGCCTCGGTCAGCGCGCCGCCCTCATCATAACCGACATAGCCGGGAGGGGCACCAATCAGCCGCGCAACCGAGTGCTTTTCCATATATTCCGACATATCGATCCGCACCATCGCGGCATCATCATCGAACAGAAAGCCCGCGAGCGCCTTGGTGAGTTCGGTCTTGCCCACACCCGTTGGCCCGAGGAACAGGAAGCTGCCCAAGGGGCGGTTGGGGTCTTGCAAGCCCGCCCGCGCACGACGCACGGCTGTGGAGACGGCGTGGACCGCGTCCTTCTGGCCGATGACACGTTCACCGATCGCAGACTCCATCGCGAGCAATTTCTCGCGCTCGCCGGTGAGCATCCGCTCCACCGGAATGCCTGTCCAGCGCGCGACGACGCCCGCGACATCATCGGCGGTGACTTCTTCGCGGAGCATTGCCCCGGCGCTTACTTCGGCGGCCTCGGCCAGCTGCTTCTCCAGCGTGGGGATCGTGCCATACGACAACTCCCCCGCCTTCGCGAGATCACCCGCGCGCTGCGCTTGCTCCAACTGGAGCCGCGCGGCATCAAGTTGCTCCTTGAGCTTGGCCTCGCCCGCGATTTTATCCTTCTCGCCTTGCCAGCGTGTGGTGAGGCTGGCGGATTGCTCCTCCAGATTGGCCAGTTCGGTGCGGATGTTCGTCAGCCGCTCCTTCGAGGCCGCGTCCGTCTCCTTCGCCAGCGCAAGCGTCTCAATCTTAAGCTGCATGATGCGGCGGTCGAGGTTCTCAATCTCCTCGGGCTTGCTCTCCACCTCCATGCGCAGTCGGCTCGCGGCCTCGTCCATCAGGTCGATGGCTTTATCGGGGAGGAAGCGATCGGCGATGTAGCGGTTGCTGAGCGTTGCGGCCGCCACCAAAGCGGCATCGGTAATCCGCACACCGTGGTGGAGCTCATACTTCTCCTTCAGCCCACGCAGGATGCTGATTGTGTCCTCCACCGTAGGCTCGCCCACCATAACGGGCTGGAAGCGCCGCTCCAGCGCCGCGTCCTTCTCAACATATTTGCGATATTCATCGAGCGTGGTCGCGCCAATGCAATGTAGTTCTCCGCGCGCAAGGGCGGGCTTCAAGAGGTTCGAAGCATCCATCGCACCATCTGTTTTGCCCGCGCCGACCAGCGTGTGCATTTCATCGATGAACAGGATGATGTCGCCTTCCGCGCCCTTCACCTCGTCGAGCACGCCTTTCAGCCGCTCCTCAAACTCACCGCGATACTTTGCCCCCGCGATCAGCGCGCCCATATCGAGCGCCATCAAGCGGCGGCCCTTGATCCCATCGGGCACATCACCATTCGCAATGCGCAGCGCCAGCCCCTCGGCAATCGCCGTTTTGCCAACGCCGGGCTCGCCGATAAGAACAGGATTGTTCTTGGTGCGCCGCGCGAGCACCTGGATGGTGCGGCGGATTTCCTCATCGCGACCGATCACCGGATCGAGCTTGCCATCACGCGCCGCTTGGGTGAGATCGCGCGCGTATTTCTTGAGCGCATCGTAGGCGTTTTCGGCAGAGGCGGAATGCGCTTCTCGCCCGCCGCGCAATTCAACGATTGCGGCGTTAAGCGCCTCCGCCTTAACGCCCGCGGCACCGAGCGCCTTGCCCGACGACGTCGTCGTTGCGAGCGTAAGCGCGAGCAGCAGCCGCTCCACCGTCACAAACGAGTCACCAGCCTTTTTCGCGACCTGCTCAGCCTGATCGAGCACGCGCACCAGATCATTGTCGATGTTGGGAGCCGCCTGCGCGCCACTGCCCGACACGGCGGGAACCTTGGCCAGCGCCGCATCCGTCTCGCGAAGTGCGATAGCCGCATCGCCGCCCGCCGCCTTTATAAGGCCAGACGCCATACCCTCGCTATCTTCCAGCAGCGCTTTGAGCAGGTGCTCGGGCGCAATCCGCTGATGATTCATCCGGATCGCTACGGTCTGCGCGCTTTGCAGGAAGCCCTTGGCGCGTTCGGTAAATATCTCAAGATTCATATGCCGCTCCTTCGAGGCGGATATGGTGTTGCATATTAGTCACACAAGGGGGCTACGCAATTATACGGGGCAACAAAAAAGGCGGCCCCTTGCGGAGCCGCCTCTTCGTCATCGGTAAGACGGAAGTCTTACTTCATTTCGGCAGTTGCGCCAGCGCCGAGGAGCTGAGCGAGAACCTTGGACGCTTCGTCCTTGGACACGCCTTCCTTGATCGCCTTCGGTGCGGCTTCCACGGCAGCCTTAGCTTCCGTCAGGCCGAGACCGGTGATCGCGCGAACTTCCTTAATGACTGCAATCTTGTTGCCGCCATCGCCGAGCAGGATCACGTCGAATTCCGTCTGCTCTTCAACAGGTGCGGCAGCAGCAGCGGCTGGGCCAGCAACGGCAACAGCAGCGGCAGCGGAAACGCCCCACTTCTCTTCAAGCATTTTCGAGAGCTCTGCCGCTTCCATCACGGTCAGGGCGGAAAGGTCTTCTGCAATTTTGTTCAAATCAGCCATGTGTAATCTCCAATAAAATCAATGAGTTAGATAAAGTGTAAGTTAAGCCGCTTTTTCTGCATATGCATTGAAAACGCGGGCAAGTTGGCCAGCCGGTGCCTGAATAATCTGCACAACCTTGGTCGCAGGTGCTTGGATAAGCCCCACAATCTTGGCCCGCAGCGCATCAAGCGAGGGCAGTTCGGCCAGAGCCTTTACGCCGTTGATGTCGAGCAACGTATCGCCCATCGCTCCACCCACGATTTCGAACTTATCGTTCGTCTTCGCGAATTCCACTGCAACCTTAGCGGCGGCAACGGGGTCGATTGATGTGGCGAGACCGCACGGGCCGGTCAGCAATGAGCTGAGCGATGCATACGGTGTTCCTTCGGCGGCAATGCGCACAAGGCGGTTCTTGGTCACTTTGAAGCTGGCGCCTGCTTCACGCATCTTTCCACGCAACACCGTCGATTGCGCGACGGTGAGGCCGAGGTTGCGGGTGACGACCACCACTCCAACCTCAGAAAGGGTTACGTTTAGCGCGGCAACCTGCTCGGACTTTTGAGCACGATCCATGCCATTCTCCTTCGTTACATTGAGCAGACCATCTGCTCAATGGATTGCCCTGTGCACCAAAACACACAGAGCGATTGTCATCCGAGGGGAAAGCCTGGCCATCGCGCCCCAAAAGGAGCGGGTTGGTTCAATTCAGTCCCCGTCTTGGTAGGAGATTAAGTGGGGCAAATTCCCCACACCTACTGTCTCGGACGGTATTCCCCACCCCGAAGGATGAGGGAATATTGCCCCACGCCCCGAAGAACGCGGAGGAATTCTTATGCAGTCAATGCCGCAACATCGACCTTGATGCCGGGGCCCATTGTCGAAGACAATGCTACCTTCTGCACATATTTGCCCTTGGCTCCGGCTGGCTTGGCCTTGACGACCGCATCAACCAGCGCATCAAAGTTCGCGCGCAGATCATCAGCCGAGAACGATGCCTTGCCGATGCCGGAATGGATGATCCCGGCCTTTTCAACGCGATACTCAACCTGACCACCCTTGGCTGCCTTCACGGCCTCCGCAACGTTTGGTGTCACCGTGCCGAGCTTCGGGTTTGGCATCAGCCCCTTAGGGCCGAGCACCTTACCGAGACGACCAACAAGCCCCATCATGTCTGGTGTGGCGATACAGCGATCAAAGTCGATCTTGCCGTTCTGGCAAATCTCAAGCAGGTCTTCCGCGCCAACAACGTCCGCACCAGCGGCCAGCGCTTCCTCAGCCTTGGCACCGCGTGCGAACACGCCCACACGCACCGTTTTGCCGGTGCCCTTGGGGAGCGTGACAACGCCGCGTACCATCTGGTCAGCATGACGCGGATCAACACCAAGGTTAAGCGCGATTTCAACGGTTTCGTCGAACTTCGACGAGGCGTTGGCCTTTACCAGCGCGATCGCTTCATCAACCCCGTGCAGCTTTTCACGATTGATCGCGCCTGAAGCGGCGAGTGCTTTTGCTTTTTTCGATACGAATGTCATGATCTCAACCCTCCACCACTTCAAGGCCCATTGCGCGGGCAGAGCCGGCAATGATCTTGGTTGCGGAGTCAATGTCCGTCGCGTTCAGATCTTTCATCTTGATCTGCGCAATTTCTGCGAGCTGCGACATTTTGATCGAGCCTGCGCTGATCTTGCCAGGCTCTTTTGAACCCGACTTCATGTTGAGCGCCTTCTTGATCAGGAACGTTGCCGGAGCCGATTTCGTCGTGAACGAAAAGCTCTTATCGGCATAAACGGTAATGATCGTCGGGATCGGCATGCTCTTTTCAAGCTCCCCGGTCGCCGCGTTAAACGCCTTGCAGAATTCCATGATGTTCACACCGCGTTGGCCCAATGCGGGCCCAATTGGTGGCGATGGATTTGCAGCGCCCGCAGGCACCTGCAATTTAATATAACCCGTAATCTTCTTTGCCATAACGTATCACCCTTTCTCGGCTTAGCGGTGGGCCTTCCCGGAAGAAGGTTGGCGGCTGGCTGGCCTCCCGCGTTTTGAAATTTATTTAGATCGTTCGACGTGCTCAAATTCAAGCTCAACTGGTGTCGCGCGACCAAAGATTGAGACTGAAACCTTGACGCGGCTCTTGTCGAAATCGAGTTCCTCGACAATACCGTTGAAGCTCGCGAACGGCCCATCGAGCACCTTAACCGAATCACCAATCTCGTAATCGACGGTAATCTTGTGCTTGGGCGCGGCAGCAGCCTCCGCCTTGGTGTTCAGAATGCGGGCGGCTTCCGATTCGGTAATCGGCTGCGGCTTGCCCATGCTGCCAAGGAAACCCGTGACCTTTGGTGTGTTCTTCACCAAGTGATACACATCATCGTTCATGCTGAGCTTGGCGAGCACGTAGCCAGGGAAGAACTTCTTCTCCGCCTGAATTTTCTTGCCCCGTCGCACTTCCGTCACCGTCTCGGTTGGCACTTCAACCGAATCGACCAGCGCCTCAAGCCCCATGCGCGTCGCATCCGCAAGGATCGAGTCACGAACTTTGTTTTCGAAGCCCGAATAGGCGTGAATGATATACCAACGTGACATAAAAACCCTAATTCACCAGCTTCAGCAGCGCTTTGACACTGGCACCAATCACGGTATCAACGCCGAAGAAGAACAACGCCAGCACCGACGCCATAATCATCACCATGATCGTCGTTTGCACCGTTTCCGCGCGGCTGGGCCAAGAGACTTTGTTCGTCTCGGCCCGAACCTGCCGGAAAAATTCATTCACTGACGTTTTTGCCACGTGCTCAAGCCTATCTCAAAATCAATCGCCCCAGATAGCCGCTCGCACCCGTTTCCTGCCGGGCGAGTCGCTAACCTGTGTGCAGA
>JAYVZY010000231.1:0-1956 GCA_043782885.1 Sphingomonadales bacterium
TGAGTGTTATCAATAAGATAGACCTGCCTGCTGCGGAACCTGAGAAAGTGCGCAAGGAGATTGAGGATATCATCGGGCTAGATGCATCCGATGCTGTGCTCGCGTCCGCAAAGTCCGGCATCGGCATTGCGGACATTCTTGAGGCGATTGTGACGAAGATTCCGCCGCCCAAGGGCGACCCCGACGCGCCGCTGAAGGCGATGCTGGTGGACAGCTGGTATGATCCGTATCTCGGCGTTGTGATCCTCATTCGCGTGATCGATGGCAGCATCAAAAAAGGCCAGCAGATCAAGTTCATGCAGGCGGGAACTGTCCATCTGGTTGATCGCGTCGGCTGTATGCGCCCTAAGCTGGAGCAGCTCACCGAGCTCGGCACCGGCGAAATCGGCATCATCACCGCGCAAATCAAAGAGGTGGCGCAAACCCGCGTCGGGGACACAATTACGGACGCGAAACGGCCGACCGCGCAGGCGCTTCCCGGCTTCAAAGAGGTGCAGCCGGTGGTGTTCTGCGGGCTCTTCCCCGTAGATGCCAACGACTTTGAGAAATTGCGTGAGAGCATCAGCAAGCTTCGGCTCAATGATGCGTCATTCAGCTTTGAAACCGAGAGCAGTGCCGCGCTCGGCTTTGGCTTCCGCTGCGGCTTCCTCGGGCTGCTGCATCTGGAAATCATTCAGGAGCGACTTACCCGTGAATATGATCTTGATCTAATTACCACTGCACCATCAGTGGTTTATCAGATTAACCTCTCACACAATGGCGGCATAATGGAGCTGCACAACCCCGCCGATATCCCGGAAGCGAACAAGATCGACACCATCTCCGAGCCGTGGATTGAAGCGACCATCTATGTACCCGATGAATATCTCGGTAGCCTGCTGAAGCTGTGTCAGGATCGGCGCGGCATTCAGAAGAACCTGACCTATGTGGGCGGCCGTGCGCAAATCACCTATGAACTGCCGCTCAACGAGGTTGTGTTCGATTTTTATGATCGGCTCAAGAGCATCTCGCGCGGCTATGCCAGCTTCGATTACCACCAAATCGGCCACCGCGAGGGTGATCTCGTCAAGATGAACATCATGGTCAACGCCGAGCCGGTCGATGCGCTTTCCATGATCGTCCATCGCGGCACGGCGGAAGCGCGCGGGCGCGGTATGTGCGAACGGCTCAAGGATTTGATCCCGCGCCACCTCTTCAAAATCCCGATCCAAGCGGCGATTGGCGGCAAAGTGATCGCGCGCGAAACCATCGCCGCGATGCGCAAGGATGTGACCGCAAAATGCTATGGCGGCGATATTTCACGCAAAAAAAAGCTGCTCGACAAGCAGAAAGAGGGCAAAAAGCGGATGCGGGAGTATGGGAGCGTGAGCATCCCACAAGAGGCGTTCATCGCGGCGCTGCGGATGGGCGAGGAATGAGGGGAGAGTTGTGTGGTCGCTGAGCCCATATACATAAATGACGACGACGTGCTGATTAGCACTTCACAGGCAAGTTTCGAACTTCATATTTCAGGTGGGGCAAGAGCGTCACATTTAGAACAGAAATGGCACTATTATCCGGTTGTAATAAACGGAGTGACACAGCAGTTAACTGGGTTGCCGATATATGAGATTGACAAATTAGCAACAAAAATTGGTGGCTGCTTATTTGGTCACGATGAAATTAGTGACATTGGAACTGCCCTCGTTTCCAGAGTTTGGACGCCGCTTGATGGGCCAAACGATGGCGGAATGCCAACCGATGTTATGTGGGCTTCTATAGCTTTTCAGGCTGATGCAGCAGGGGATAAAACCTACTCCCAATTAGCACGACATATTTCATATAGCCTCATTGCCGCTGGAATACGATTGAGGGACGCATCTGACGGCTATTTTGCACAGCTCAACGCAGCAATTGAAAGCAGAACTGAACCGGGGTCAAGGTTTGGAAACCTACCTATGAGAGACATTCACCTTG
>JAYVZY010000232.1:0-3572 GCA_043782885.1 Sphingomonadales bacterium
CGGCACAAGACACGCCATCACGTCATCGGCAGTTTGAAGGCGCGGACGTTGAACGGCATCGGCAGCAATACGCCGAGTGCGCGCAAGTGTTTCGTCATAAATTGTCAACGCCGCAGCGGAGTCGAGTGCGCCGCGCTCAACCAATTGCCGCGCCATATGCAGCAGCGGGTCTTGCGCTTCTTCGGCTTCAACCTCAGCCGTCGGCAGATAGGTTGTCGGCACATCTGCACCAGCATGGCCATAAAGCCTTATGGTTCGCAAATGCAGGAACGCGGGCTTGCGCCGCACCCGCACGAAATGAGCTGCTTGTTGGGCGATCTCGAATGTCTCAAACATATCAAGACCATCGGCGGAATAGTAAGCAAGGCCAGGGCGATGCGCGAAACCAGCCTCAATCCACCCATTCGGGGTCTTAGTCGAGATACCGATGCCGTTGTCCTCGCAGACAAACAGCAAGGGCAGCGGCACGCCCTGATATGCTGTCCACCCAGCCGTATTGAACGCGCCTTGTGCCGTTGAATGATTAACTGAAGCATCGCCGAATGAGCACATGACGATCGCATCATCATCGAGTTGTTTGTGTTCTGGCGGCCGCCGACGCGCGAGACCGATGCTGTAGGCCGCACCCACGGCTTTTGGGAGGTGGCTCGCAATTGTAGATGTTTGCGGGGGGATATTGAGCACCTTCGAACCAAGCACCTTGTGTCGCCCACCCGAAATGGGATCGTCCGACGACGCTGCGAACGACAGCAGCATGTCCCAAGCGATGGATTGGCCCGGCACCTGTCCAGCACGGGCGATTTGGAATGCGGCGTCGCGATAATGGAGGAAGGCCATGTCACACACGCGCAGCGCCCGCGCGACCGCCGCCATCCCTTCGTGCCCCGACGAACCGATTGTGTAGAAGCCCTCACCGGCGCGCTGCATCGCCCGACTGGTGATGTCGAGCGCGCGGGACAAGCACGCCGCGCGATATATTTCAACTGCTTCAGTTGTGCTCAGCGGGCCAGATGCCGCGCGCCCGCTCGGCCAATGTCCAGCCGCCGCACGTTTACGGAAGTTGTTGTGGACGATCTCTGCGCGATCCATCGCTCAGCAATCCTTTATCAAAAAAAGGCCTGCAAACCAGTAATCGCGCGTCCCAGGATGAGCGCGTGCACGTCGTGCGTCCCCTCATACGTGTTGACGGTTTCGAGGTTGAGCGCGTGGCGTAGCACCTGATATTCTTCCGAGATGCCGTTTCCGCCGTGCATATCACGCGCCATCCGTGCAATATCGAGTGCCTTCCCGCAATTATTGCGTTTGATCAGCGAGATCATTTCGGGGGCTGCCGCTGCCTCATCCATCAGGCGCCCGACGCGGAGTGAGGCCTGCAAGCCTAGCGTGATCTCGGTGAGCATATCGGCAAGCTTCTTTTGAAAGAGCTGAGTCTGCGCCAACGGCCGGTTGAACTGTTTGCGATCAAGTCCATATTGCCGCGCGGCATGCCAGCAAAATTCGGCGGCCCCGAGAACGCCCCATGAAATGCCATAGCGCGCACGATTGAGGCAGCCAAACGGGCCTTTCAGACCCTCCACGTGCGGGAGCAACGCATCTTCACCAACTTCGACATTATCCATCACAATTTCACCCGTGATGGACGCGCGCAGCGAGAGCTTGCCGCCGATTTTTGGCGCACTCAGCCCCTGCATACCCTTTTTCAACACAAAACCCCGGATTTTACCGCCATGCGCCTCTGACTTCGCCCAAATCACAAACACATCAGCAATCGGCGAATTTGAAATCCACATCTTGCTGCCATTTATGCGATACCCATCCGGAGTCTTCGTCGCAGTGGTTTTCATACCTGCGGGATCTGAACCGGCATCCGGTTCAGTCAGACCGAAGCAGCCAATCCATTCACCACTGGCCAGCTTCGGCAAATATGTCGTGCGTTGTTCTTCCGATCCATATGCGTAGATTGGATACATCACCAAAGACGATTGCACCGACATCATCGAGCGATAACCGGAATCAACGCGTTCAATTTCCCGAGCGACCAGCCCATACGCGACATAAGAAGCGCCAAGCCCGCCATAAGCTTCCGGCAGTGTTAGCCCGAGCATACCCACAGCGCCCATTTCACGAAAAATGGATACGTCTGTGTGCTCATCGCGGAACGCTGCGATAACCCTTGGCTGAAGCTTATCTTGCGCATAGGCACGCGCGCTATCGCGGATCATGCGTTCGTCTTCCGTGAGCTGCCCATCCAGTAGGAGCGCATCGTCCCAGGTAAATCTGCTGAGGTCAGGGGCATCTTTCGATTTAAGCGTAGGAACGGTCATAATGCGGTCACTTTTCCCTTATTTTTATGCGATTGCACTGGATTAAGTGCAATACAGCAGCGCTTTAACTGTTTTATCGGCATCAATCTAGCCGCGCCTTCGTTTACACGCCAGGCGTCATCAGTGGGTAAAGAGCGATTTTGTGGGGCGGCCGTTGCCGCAATGCAACAGATGCGCGTTACGCAGCCTTCTTTTCAGCACACAAATAATCAATCAACTGCCCCAGCGTAACCCGCAAATCCTTCCGCGTCACCACCATATCGAGCATTCCGTGTGCGAGCAGATACTCCGCCCGCTGGAAGCCCTCCGGCAGTTTCTCGCGGATCGTCGATTCGATCACCCGCTGGCCGGCAAAGCCAATGAGCGCATTGGGTTCGGCAATCTGAATGTCGCCCAACATCGCATAACTGGCCGTTACACCGCCCGTGGTCGGGTCGGTCATCACCACGATGTAAGGCAGTCCCGCCTCGCGCAACTCCGCAATGGCCACGGTGGTGCGCGGCATTTGCATGAGTGAGAGTATGCCCTCCTGCATCCGTGCACCGCCCGATGCGGTGAAGATGATATAGGGGCAGTGATCGGCAATCGCCGCGCGCGCGCCATCGATGAAGGCGCTCCCCAAGCCAACGCCCATCGATCCGCCCATAAACGCGAAGTCTTGAACGCCGATGACGGCCTTATGACCCAGGATGCGCCCGCGCCCGTTGATCAGCGCGTCGTGCTCACCCGTGGCGGTGCGCGCGGCTTTGATGCGGTCCGCATAGCGCTTCGAATCGCGGAATTTGAGTGGGTCTTCTGGCGCTTTCGGCGTGGGGAGGATGTTGAGCGTGTTCTCATCGAAGAGCTGGGCAAACCGCGCCTTCGGGCCGATACGCCCGTGATGGCCGCAACTGGGGCAGACGCTGAGGTTCTCCTCAAACTCTTTGGTAAACACCATCTGCGCACAGCCACCGCATTTCTGCCAGAGGTTATCCGGCGTCTCGCGCTTGGCGACGAAGGGGAGGGCGTTGCGAACGCGGGTGAGCCAACTCATGATCTGTTCCTATAGTTCATATCTCAATCCACTCCCCGTTCGTCCTGAGCTTGTCGAAGGACTGTCCTTAACGTCTTAAGACTATGAAAAGAAGGACAATCCTTCGACAAGCTCAGGACGAACGGATTTTTATGCTCGGAGAGCCGTGCTTAATGAGCTGACATATTTCTGCACATAAATACGCGCTTCCAAACCATATTTCTCAACAATTTCAA
>JAYVZY010000233.1:0-1663 GCA_043782885.1 Sphingomonadales bacterium
ACACGCCAGAATGACGCTGGGATGCCTGAGAAGCCCCGCGATGATGGCGCGGGCAAGCATCGGGTTGATACCATCCGCGCCAATGCTCCGCGCGCGGACAGAGGGCGGTAGCTCCGGCGGGCGATAGCGGTCGTTCTTCTGGCGTGGAGCATTGCGGGGCTGCCACAGCGCGCGTTGCGGCGTGAACGCGGCATCGAACCGCGAGCGGAACTCTTGGAGATATTGCGCGCGCGTGTTCGGATCGGTGATCACCTGCGCGTGTTCGGCCAGCCGCTGCTTGAGCCCCGCACGCGATTCCGGCGTGACAAGGGGGAGGGCGGTTGATTCGGCCTGCCAGAGCCTGTCCACCAGCGGCTGCGGCGCGGTGAGGAGGGTCTCCATCGCATCGCGCCCGCCCGCTCTCACCAAATCATCCGGATCTTGGCCCGTCGGGAGCGTGACGAACTGTAGCGTGCGGTTGGGTGCCACCATCGGCAGTGCGCGGTGGGCGGCACGGATCGCGGCCTTTTGCCCCGCACTATCGCCATCAAAGCACAGAATCGGCGCATCGGTGAGCCGCCAGAGCCGCTCTAGCTGATGCTCGGTGAGCGCGGTGCCGAGCGGGGCGACCACCTCATCAATCCCCGCCTGCGCGAGCGCGATGACATCCATATACCCTTCCACTACCACGACACGGCCTGGCGCCCGGTTTACCGGGTTGCCAGCAACAACGCTTTTTCGTGAGGCCGGCGCGGCGCGATCAAGGTTATACAGCGTGCGCCCCTTATCGAAGAGCGGCGTGTCGGGCGAGTTGAGATACTTTGGTTCTCCCGCGCCCAGAATTCTGCCGCCAAACGCGATCACCCGCCCGCGCGCATCCTTGATCGGGATCATCAGCCGCCCACGAAAGCGGTCATAGCTCTCTTTGCCCTCGACCAGAATGAGCAGCCCTGCCTCGATCAGCTTACCCTCGCCGAACCGCGCGAGTGCGGCTTTCAGGCTCCCTCGATTATCTGGTGAAAGCCCCAATCCGAACGCCTTCGCCAGCGGCGGCGTAATCCCGCGTTTGCGCAGATACTCGCGCGCCGAAGCCCCCGCATCGGCATAAAGCTGATCCGCGAACCACTCCGCCGCCGCTGTCATGACGTCATAGAGCGTGTTATCGCGCACCTGCCGTTCCGCCGCACGCGGATCGGGCGCGGGCAAATCCATACTCGCCGCTGCCGCCAACTCCTTCACCGCATCCATGAACGGCAGGCCTTGGTTGTCGGTCAGCCAGCGGATCGCATCGCCATGCGCCGAACAGCCAAAACAATGGTAGAAGCCCTTGTCATCATTGACATAAAAGCTCGGCGTCTTCTCATTATGGAACGGGCAACACCCCTTAAACTCGCGCCCCGCCTTTGTCAGCTTGAGCGACTTGCCGACGAGCGCCGACAGCGTGGTCCGCGCGCGGAGCTCATCGAGAAAGGCGGGGGTGAGACTCAAGAAAGTCCCCCTCCCTTCAGGGAGGGGCTAGGGGTGGGTAGTTCAGGAAGCGCCGCCCGAATAGTCAAAAGAACGCCCTCCATATTCCCAAAAACCTCAGCATTAGAAAACCGTAACACGCGATACCCCTGCTCCTCAATTCGTCCCTGTCGCGCTGCATCCTTCACCACAGTCGAATCGTGATAGCGGCCATCAA
>JAYVZY010000234.1:0-1754 GCA_043782885.1 Sphingomonadales bacterium
GCGCGGTCGATGTTTGCGTTCATCGCGGCGGAGACTTCGGCATTTGTGGGCCAAATGTCCTTGAGGAACACGTCATGCCCGTCCGTCGCTCGGCCGATAGGGGTCGTGGTGAAGTCGGTCGTCACGCTGCCTTTAAGCGCATAAGCCACAACCAGCGGCGGCGATGCTAAGAAGTTCGCGCGCACATCTGGCGACACGCGGCCCTCGAAATTGCGGTTGCCGGAGATGACGGAGGCGGCGACAATGTCATTGCCGTTAATCGCCTTGCTGATCGGCTCTGCCAAAGGCCCGGAATTGCCGATGCAGGTGGTGCAGCCATAGCCGACAAGGTTGAAGCCGATGGCATCCAAATCGGCGGTGAGGCCGGCACGATCGAGATAATCGGTCACGACTTGCGAGCCGGGTGCGAGCGAGGTTTTCACCCAAGGCTTGGGGCTAAGGCCCAGCGCGTGCGCCTTGCGCGCCACCAGCCCTGCCGCGACGAGCACAGACGGGTTCGACGTGTTGGTGCAGCTTGTGATCGCCGCAATCACCACATCGCCATCGCCAATGTCATGCGATTTGCCCTCAACCGGAACGCGCTTGAGTGCACGGCCCGTCGTTTCGGCATAAACCTCATGCACCTTCGTGAGCGCGACCTTATCCTGCGGGCGCTTGGGGCCAGCGAGCGACGGCACGACGGTGGACATGTCGAGTTCGAGCGTGTCGGTGAAGATCGGATCGGCGGCGGCGGGGTCAATCCACAGGCCTTGCGCTTTCGCATAGGCCTCGGCTAGCGCCACTGTCTCATCTGAACGCCCCGTGAGCCGCATATAGTCGAGCGTTTTGTTATCAATGCCGAAGAAGCCGCAAGTCGCGCCATATTCCGGCGCCATGTTCGCGAGCGTCGCGCGATCCGCAAGCGAAAGCGACGCAAGGCCGGGGCCGAAATATTCCACAAAGCGGCCAACCACGCCCTTGGCGCGCAGCATTTGCGTCGCGGTGAGAACGAGATCAGTGGCCGTTACACCCTCGCTCAATGCACCCGTCAGCTTGAAGCCGACCACCTCCGGAATGAGCATCGACACCGGCTGGCCGAGCATCGCAGCCTCTGCCTCAATGCCGCCCACGCCCCAGCCGAGCACGCCGAGGCCGTTGATCATCGTTGTGTGGCTGTCAGTGCCGACGCAGGTGTCAGGATAGGCCACTGTTGCGCCGCTGGCGTCCTGCGATGTCCAGACCGCCTGAGCGATATGCTCCAGATTCACTTGGTGGCAGATGCCCGTTCCGGGAGGCACGGCCTTGAAATTGCTCAGCGACTTCGAGCCCCATTTGAGGAAGTCATAGCGCTCGCCATTGCGGTGATATTCAATCTCGACATTCTGCTCAAATGCCTTGGGGTGGCCAAATTCATCAACCATCACCGAGTGATCGATCACGAGATGCACCGGCACCAGCGGGTTGATCTTGCTCGTGTCGCCGCCCAGTTTCGCAATCGCATCGCGCATCGCCGCCAGATCAACCACACACGGCACGCCGGTGAAATCTTGGAGCAGAACGCGCGCCGGGCGGTATTGAATTTCGGTATCAGACACCGTGGGGTTCTTCTGCCAATCGGCAACCGCCTGAATATCGGCGGTGGAAACAGTGAAGCCGCCATCCTCAAAGCGCAGCAAATTCTCAAGCAGCACCTTCATGCTGAACGGGAGGCGCGAAACATCGCCCACCTTGGCCGCCGCTTTGGCGATGCTATAATAGGCATAGGATTTGCCGCC
>JAYVZY010000235.1:0-4022 GCA_043782885.1 Sphingomonadales bacterium
CGTCGAGCATATCCTCAACGCCGGCGCGGCCAACAAGTTGGTCGAGCTGCGCGCGTGCACCACGGAGGTGCTCCGCAGTAAGCAGCAGATCATCACTCAGGTGCGCGGCATCAACTTCGATCGCGCACGCGGCGATAAGGCGGCGCTGCCGTTCATTGATCGCAAAACTATCTGGAACGGGAAGCAGCGCGCGCGCTTTTTGCAGCAACTGCTTACGCAACGTCGCCATTCCAAGTCCTGTTTTCGCGGATATCGCCAGTTGATCAACGCCTAGAGCGTCGTAAGCCAACTCATCTGCACGCGCTGCCAGCAAGATACTGCGCTCCTTGTCTGGGCAATCCACTGGGGCGCCCAGCCACAAAATGATGTCGGCGCGCTCCAGTGCTCTCCGCGCGCGGCGAATACCCTCTTGCTCGATCACATCGGCGCTCGTGGCGTGTAACCCTGCCGTGTCTGTCATCACAAAAGGGATGCCGTCCAAAATCACGGGCGCTTCAATAATGTCACGCGTGGTGCCCGCAACGGGCGAAATAATCGCCGCATCGCGACCGGCCAGAACATTCAGCAATGTCGATTTCCCAGCATTCGGCGGCCCAGCGAGCACGACTCTGATGCCGTCACGCAACCGCTCCGCTGACGGCGCACCGCACCACTGTTGCATCGCCGTGGAAAGCTCTGCGAGCGGTGATCGATCGAGCGTGTGGGGGACACCATCTTCGTCAGCGTAGTCAAGCAACGCCTCAACGCGCGCGGAGATCTGCAAGACCTCTTGACGCCAGGCACTGGCCAGACTTCCGAGTTGCCCCTCAGCCATCGCCAGCGCGCTGCGCCGCTGTGCCGCCGTCTCAGCCGCCAGCAAATCGGCCAACCCTTCGACTTGCGAGAGGTCCATCCGGCCATTCTCGAATGCGCGTCGGGTGAAGGCTCCGGCCTGGGCCATAACGAGCCCGTCAATCTCAGTTAACGCCTCAAGAACAACGGCAACAACCGCACGCCCGCCATGAAGGTGCACTTCGGCGATGTCGTCGCCCGTCACGGTGTCCGGCCCCGGAAGCCAGATCACGACGGCATGATCGAGCATTTCCGCCGTGCGTGGATGCTGCAACACGCGAAGGACAGCCGTGCGTGGTTCAGGCAGGGCGCGCGCCGTTAATGTGTGCAACGCCGTGCCCGCCTGATCACCGCTTATACGGACAACCGCAATTCCCGCAGGGGGGGCGCCACTAGACAACGCAAAAATGGTGGGCTGGAGCACGAGCGCGAGACGCCTAACTTTTTGCGCCACCCGCCATTTGCCCAAGCATTTGCTGGAAAAATTTTGTGCTGATATCGCTCATCGGCCCCCAACTCTTGGTCATGGCCTCCACCATATCAGGGGTTACGCCTTTGGTCATCGCGTCAGTCACCTGGGCGATATAGGCCTCATGAACCGACGTCATGTCGGGCAAGCCCATAAAGCGGCGCGCTTCCTCGGGCGTGCATTCAATGTTGATTTTAACATTCATTTTCGATCTCCCGTTTGAATTCGGCTATGCATCGCACGCGTGATACAGCTTGGCTTAAGCGCCCGACAGCTCGCCCCAGCCCTGAACAATCATCCCATATGCCACCCATAGGATCATTGCGAGGCCGATAAACGCAAGCCAGCGGTGACGCTCGATGAGGTTGGCCAGCATGTTCGCCGCGACGCCCATCACCGTCACGGAAAAAGCCAGTCCGATGAACAGCACAACAGGATGGTGACGGGCCGCTCCCGCCACGGCGAGAACATTCTCCAGGCTCATCGACAGATCGGCGACGACAACTTGCCAGATCATTTGATTGAAAGAACGCGCGGGCTGTGGGTTGTCGCCCGCGAGCACCGAGGCATCGTCGGGAGCATGATCGCGGTGGGTGAGCTCGCGAAATAATTTCCACGACACCCAAAGCAACAGGCACCCTCCCGCGAACAAGACACCAGTGATTTTAAGCAGCGTCGTCGCAAGAAAGGCAAAGCCAATCAGAAAGACCAGCGAAATACCGACACCAATGCGGATGATCCGTTTGCGCTGCTCGCTCGGCAGCCGCGAAGCGAGTGCACCAAGGATGACGACATTGTCGCCCGCCAACATCAGATCAATCGAGATGACCTTGCCAAGGTCTTGCAGCGCGCCGGGCGCCAATAATCCGCCGAGGTCGATCATATCGATTCCGCAAAATAGCTGACTGTCGGCATCGTCGGATAGAAGGGGTGCAACAATGCCTTCCATTGCACGTAGCGTTCGGATTGCCGGAAACCGTCTTGATGATCGGCAACCGAATCCCACATCACCATCAACAACATTGGCCCGTCGTCGTTGACGGGTGGATGAATCGAAAGTCCCCGGAAACCGGGCGATGGTTCAATAAAACGTCGCGCCAAAGCGAACACGTCAAGAAACTGCGCCCGCTGGTCAGCGGAAACCGGCAACAAGACATGCTCGATAATCACACTTTATCGCCTATCCATTCATCGAATCAAAGAAATCCTCATTGGTCTTGGAGTCCTTCATCTTATCGAGAAGAAATTCCATGGCATCAATCGTGCCCATTTGCATGAGGATACGACGGAGAACCCACATTTTGCTGAGCTTGCCCTTTTCCACCAGCAACTCTTCCTTGCGGGTGCCGGACTTGCCGACATCGAGCGCGGGGAAGATGCGCTTATCGGCCACCTTGCGATCGAGCACGATTTCAGAATTGCCCGTGCCCTTGAATTCCTCAAAAATAACTTCGTCCATCCGGCTGCCGGTATCGATCAGCGCGGTGGCGATGATTGAGAGCGAGCCGCCCTCCTCGATATTGCGCGCGGCACCGAAGAAGCGCTTCGGCCGTTGCAGAGCGTTGGCGTCGACACCTCCGGTCAACACCTTGCCAGAGCTTGGCACGACCGTGTTATAGGCGCGGCCAAGCCGCGTGATAGAATCAAGCAGGATGACGACATCCTTTTTATGCTCGACGAGGCGCTTAGCCTTTTCAATAACCATTTCAGCGACTTGGACGTGACGGCTGGCAGGTTCATCGAAGGTTGAAGAAATGACTTCGCCCTTCACCGAGCGCTGCATATCTGTCACTTCCTCTGGCCGCTCATCAACCAGAAGCACGAGCAAGAACACCTCGGGATGATTGTCGGTAATCGCTTTGGCAATGTTTTGGAGCAGAACTGTTTTACCGGTGCGCGGTGGCGCCACAATCAGCGCGCGCTGGCCTTTACCCTGCGGTGAAATAATATCGATCACCCGCGCGGATTTGTCCTTCACCGTCGGGTCGAGAGAATCGAGCGTCAGTTTTTCGTCTGGGTATAGCGGCGTCAAATTATCGAAATTCACGCGGTGGCGCACAACATCGGGATCATCAAAATTGATCGATGTGACCTTGTTCAACGCGAAATAGCGCTCGCCATCCTTGGGGCCGCGAATTTCGCCCTCAACGGTATCACCGGTGCGCAGCCCGAATTTGCGGACCTGGTTCGGCGAGACGTAAATATCGTCCGGCCCGGCAAGATAATTCGATTCAGGTGAGCGCAAAAAGCCAAAGCCATCCTGCAACACTTCAATCGTGCCAAGGCCCATAATCTGCGTGCCGTTTTCCGCCTCAACCTTGAGAATGGCGAACATAATGTCCTGCTTGCGCAGCGTCGAAGCGCCTTCCACGCCCAACGCTTCAGCCATTTCAACAAGCTGGGCTGGAGTTTTCTTTTTAAGGTCTTTTAAGTGCATTTTAGAATCCGAGTCTGGGAGGTGAGGCGTTTCATGGGGTCAAGCGTTAAATTAATGCTGATTGAAATCGCATAAACTGCGCGAATGGCAGTGGGAAAAATTTACGCGGGCGGAGGTGCGCTGTCAAGGGTGGATGTAACGCTCGCGATAACCGGCATTTTCACTTATTCATCGTTTCAGCCAGAAGAACAAACGGCCGTGAAGAGTCGCAATACTCGATTCGACTCTTCACAGACTCGCCCTGCCGCAAAGGGATTCACACGACTCGCTGTGTGTGTTAGACTT
>JAYVZY010000236.1:0-2881 GCA_043782885.1 Sphingomonadales bacterium
GGATATTCGCGGATCGCCTCAGAGATGGAGCGGAAGATGACGCCCGCGCGCTCCAGTTCGGCGCGGAATGTGGTGGCGACGCTGACCGAATCGAACACCGCATCGACCGCGACACGGCGCGCAGGCAGGCCGCCCTCGCCAGTCTCCTCCGGGCCCGCTTCAACGCCCGCAAGCAGTTTCTGCTCCGCAATTGGAATGCCGAGCTTCTCATACACGCGCAGAATTTCCGGATCGACCTCATCAAGGCTCCCGAGCTTCGGCTTGGCCTTGGGCGCGGCGTAATAATAGGCGTCCTGATAGTCGATCGGCGGCACGTTGAGCTTGGCCCAGTCGGGCGGGGTCATCGTTTTCCACGCGGCAAACGCCTTCAGCCGCCAATCGAGCATCCATTGCGGCTCGTTCTTTTTGGCGGAGATGAAGCGGACGGTGTCCTCGTTTAGCCCCTTGGGGGCGAAATCGGTTTCAATGTCCGATGACCAGCCGTGTTCATAATCTGCGACGCTGGCGGCAGCATCGATTGCGGCTTGGTCTTTGACATAGGTATCGGTCATTGGCTTAAACTCGTGAGAGAGATATTGGCGAGCGCCCCGCGCACTGCATTATTCACCGCGCCCCAATGCGGCTGCACCTTGCAACTGGCCTCAAGCCCGCAATCATGCTTGCCAGTCTCAACGCAGGCGGTGAGCGCAATCGGGCCTTCGATGGCCTCGATAATATCAGCAAGTGTCACTGCCGCCGCTGGCCGCGCGAGCTTGAACCCGCCGCCACTGCCGCGCACCGAGCGCAACAGGCCTGCCGTGGAGAGTTTGCTCACAAGCTTCTGCACCGTGGGGAGTGGAATGCCCGTTTCCTCGGCCAGCTCCGCAGCATTTACGCGCGCATGACCGCAGTGGCGCGCGGTCGCGCTCATCATCACAACGGCATAATCGGAGAGGCTGGAGAGCCGCACAGCGTTAATCCTAAATCAGACTGATTCGTTCCGATTTGTAAGTGGGCGTTGTTACGCGTTGCGTCAAGTCCGTTTGGTGAGCGGCGAGATGTCAGCAATTTCACCACGATAGAGCGTAAGCTGCGACAATACGGGCAGTTTTTCCTTCAGCGTCGTCGGAGTAAGGCCGGTGAAACGCTTCAATTCGCGGATGAAATGCGATTGGTCATAAAAACCGTTTGCGATCAGATCACCTTCCTCTGCTTCGCCGCGCGCCAACTTCACGGCGGCTCGGGTGGCCCGGTATTTCCGCGCGAGCATCTTGGGTGGTGCCCCATAAAATCGGTTGCAATTGCGCTCTACCTGACGACGCGAGAGCCCCGATGCGCGCACCAGGTCATCAACGTCGGGCGAAAGCGTGGCGGTGAGCCAGTTATCGACCAGCCTGGTAAATACAAGAGCAACACGGTTCTCATGCCCGATAAGGTGCTGGATCAAATCGTTGCCGATCACGAGACGTTCCTCGGGCGTAGCCGCGCGGCGTAACTTTGCGTGCGTAAGCGAAATAATCGCACCAAATATCTCAGTAGCGTCGAACACGCGATTTACGGCATTGGAGGCATCCATCGGCATCATCGCGGCCCATCCCGCTGGCAAAAGCCCAACGCCGAAGAGGTGGATGTTGCCATCGCCGCTCACCCGTGTGTTTCCGGTCGTCGGGCCAACGATATAAGCTTCGGGCATCCGCTGACTATGGCCATCAATAAAATCGAATCGTCCGTTGGTTCCGCCTAAAATGAAGCGAAGCTGGGCATAATCTGCGCGATCAACGTCATCGAAATGATCGGTAAATGATTGAAATTCATAGAAAAACGACGCGTAAGCACTAATCGACTGCCTCGGTGGAGCATATGTCAAAAGTGGCTGATTCATGCCGCGTGTGATCCCAGTTTGGCAATGCTCTACCGCAAACAACTGGGCAGTAAAAGGAGCCCGAGAGTTAAAAACTCTCGGGCTCTAGGAGAAAGGAGACTCGGCACATGCCGAGAGCCCTTCGGGTCGCAAGCGCGTCTTAGTCAAAAATGGGATGAGTCGGATAGGATGGAATCGACATACCGCTAACATACGTGTGAGTGGTCAGGATTTCAGTTTCCAACCACTGCGAAGCAAAAGGTAACACGCCACCGCGAAAATCATGTCGATGATCGCAAGGACGACAGCGCTATGGCTGATCGGCGTATCTGCAACGCCGATGAAACCATACCGAAAGCCAGAGATCGCCAGGTGAAACGGGTTCACGCGGCTGATCGCGGCGAACGCGGGAGCGAGTTTATCGACCGAGTAGAAGGTGCCCGAAAGCAGCGCGAGCGGCGCGACCACAAAATTGGTGACCGCAGCCGCATGATCAAATTTCTCGGCCCAGATAGACGTGAGCACCCCCATCAAGGCGAGCATCAGTGATCCGGCAAGCCCGAAGTAAATCACTGCCCAAAGGTGTTGCGGCAGCATGTGCACGCCGGGCCAAAAAAGCATAGCGAGCCACATTGCGAGCCCGACAAAGAGGGCGCGCGTCACACCACCAGCGGCAAGGCCTGTCAGCAATTCTCCCGTCGAAAGCGGGGGCATCAGGTAATCGACGATGGTGCCCTGTATTTTTCCGACCAGCAGCGAAAAACTTGTGTTGGCGAACGCATTCGTCATCATGCCCATGATGATCAAGCCTGGAGCCAGGAAATCCGCGAGCGAGACACCCATCACAATGCGGCCACTGCGGCCCAGCGCTACCGTGAAGATGACGAGGTAAAGCAGCGTCGTTATCGCCGGCGCCCAAACAGTCTGGGTGTGCACCTTGAGAAAACGGCGCACCTCCTTTATATAGAGCGTGCGCAGCCCGCCCCAATTGACGTTACGGATGGTGGGCACCCCCATTTCAGCAAAACGGGGGGCGTTGAT
>JAYVZY010000237.1:0-1690 GCA_043782885.1 Sphingomonadales bacterium
ACAGCATCTTTTCCCGAATCAGCAATCAACACGCCATCGAACGCCGATCCCTGCTTCAATTTCGTGACCGCCGCAGCCATGCTTGCCGAATTATGATCGTAGCTTTGCATCGACACCACTTGCCCACCAGCGGACTCGGTTGCACGCAACAAAATCGTGGAGGCGCGCTGTCCATAGACGTTCGTTGGCGCCAACCCTGCGAGTTTCATGATCCCTTTTTCGGCGGCATAAGACACGACCCGGTTGATCGATTGGCCCGGCACAAAGCCCATAATCCATACACCGTTGCCACCTGCAGCCGTGTCATTGGTGAAACTGACGACCGGCACATGCGCCGCGCGCGTTGCGGGCGCAATGGCGCGCACGTCATCCGCCAATAACGGCCCAAGGATGAGCTGATTGCCCTCGCGGAGCGCCTTTTGGCCAGCCGCCGCCGCACCCGCTGAGGTATCATAAGTGGTGACACGCAGCGATTGGCCACCGGTATCCAGCACCGCCATGTTCGCGGCGTTCGCGATCGCCTGGCCTGCTCCGGCATAAGTGCCATTCAGTGGCACCAGCAAGGCGATGCGATGGCGGCCGGTATCGGTTGGCAATTCGGTCGTGACCGGCGGTGGCGCGACGACAACGGGAGGCGGCGCTTGCGGCACGCCACGAGGTACGACCGTAGCGCAGCCTGCAACGAGCAATCCAGCGCTAAGGCCCATTGCTCTCCCCACCCAGAGACTGCGATATTTCAATTCCGCCTTGACCTGATGTGCATTTGCCATGACCTTAACCCTTATGAACGCAAAACTTGAACCTGGTCTTTACATCGTTGCGACGCCAATCGGCAATCTCTCTGATCTAAGTCATCGTGCGGCCACGATTTTATCCGCCGCCGATGTTATCGCCGTGGAGGACAGCCGGGTAACAGCAAAGTTGTTGGCGCACATCAAGATCAGAAAACCCATGATTCCCTATCATGATCATAATGGCGACCGGGTGCGGCCGGGCCTCGTGGACCGGATGGCGGATGAGGTGGTTGCGCTCGTTTCAGATGCCGGAACGCCGTTGATTTCCGATCCAGGATATAAGCTGGTGCGAGCCGCGCGTGCGGCAGGCCGAAACGTGGTGACGGTGCCAGGGCCGTGCGCCGCGATCGCGGGGCTCACTTTGGCGGGTCTCCCCACAGATCGGTTCCTGTTTATCGGTTTTCTGCCGAGCAAAGCCAAGGCACGCAGCGAGGCGATTGCTGAGGTTGCAGGCGTCCGTGCTACATTGCTGCTGTATGAGTCTGGGCCTCGATTGGGTGCAACGCTTGCTGCACTGGCAGACGGTTTGGGCGACCGTGACGCAGGCGTGGCACGCGAAATCACGAAGCGATTTGAGGAGTGCGTCACGGCACCGCTCTCAGACCTAGCTGCACGCTATGCTGACGCGCCACCCAAGGGCGAAATCGTGATCATCGTCGCGCCTCCGCGTGAAGCGGCTCCGGCAAGCGAGGCGGATGGCGATGCAGCACTGATTGAGGCGCTCACCCGCCTTGCTCCTGCGCGTGCAGCGAGCGAGGTTGCAAAAGCGACGGGGTTGGATAGGCGGATGCTCTATCAACGTGCGCTCGCGCTCAAATGAAGCGTGAACAGGCCGAAAAACGCGGTCATTGGGGAGAACAGCGGGCGGCGCTCTGGCTGCAACTGCGCGGCTGGCG
>JAYVZY010000238.1:0-2410 GCA_043782885.1 Sphingomonadales bacterium
ATCATCGCTGAGCATATCGGAGAGGTTGGCTCGATCCGGTTGTTTGCGGTAACTGGCCGCAGTGCGAGCGTTTAATAAATCAACTCTTCCAGCCGATGCGGCGCGACAACCCGCAAGCCTTTTTCGTCCCGCAAGATGATGCCGCGTTTTTCGAGCGTGCTAATTGCGCGAGAGACGGTCTCTCGCGTGCTCTGCACCAGCAACGCAAACGCGCTCAGCACAGGTGGCGGTTGTATGGTCATTGCCTCTCCCGCCCGCGCTTGGCGCAATAGCTCTGCGTGAATGCGGCCAACGGCAGAGAGCGTTGCACCCTCTACCAATCGCCGCGTCATGCAGCTTAACCGTTCAACCAACAGTCGTGACACGGTGAGCGCGACGCAACTGTAATTGTTCATCAACCCAAGAAATGCGCCGTTCGCGAAGGCTGCCGCGCAGCTGGATTCAACGGCGGCAATGTCATGCAGTGCGGTTTCTTGGGCGAACAATCCATTCTCGCCAAACAGATCGCCTCTGCCATAGTCCTCAACCGCAACCAGACGGCCATCTATCGAGTAAGCGAGCATCCGCGCTCGGCCGTCGATAAGTAAATAAATGTGCTCATATACGCTCTCGCCCTCCACAATGACTGCGCGTGGAGGATAATTTTGGACGTGTGCTTTGATCTCGATAATGCGCGCCAGCGACTCATTGCACCCGAAAACATGGCTGATCACAGCACAGGCGCCGCCATAATGTGTGTCCCCGGTCATTGAGCGACTCATATGCCATTATTGTCGATTGACCAAGCTGTTCGTGCTGCTTTACTGACACTATGCATGACGATCGCCAACCTAGATGTGACTGCGGGCGTGTCAGCCTATGGCCATGCCTTTGTGCCTCATCCGCATCTTACCATTGGGGTAACGGGGCACCGGCTGGCGCGGTTGGGGCCTGAAAATATCAGTGCGGTCCGCGCGGTGGTCGACAGCGTGTTAGCGCGGATTGCGGATGCCGCCGCAGTGCTGCCGGCTCCGCCGAAGCTGCGCGTGTTGACAGCACTCGCCGATGGCGGCGATACCGTTGTGGCGGAAGCTGCGCGGGCACGAGGATGGGCGCTCATGAGTGTGTTGCCTTTTCCGCGTGATCGTTACAGCGCTGATTTTACGAGCAGCGCATGTCTCGCGACGTATAACGCACTGCTCGACGTCTCGACCACCGTATTCGAGCTGCCCGACCATGATGCTGCTGGGGACGCCCCGAGGGGATATGAAGCGGCGGGGCGGGTCGTGCTGGGCCAATGTGATATTCTGGTAGCGATTTGGGATCACGGCCCGGTGTTAGGGCGGGGCGGGGCGGGGCAGATGGTGGCGGAAGCGGTGCTGCTTGATATTCCGGTCATTCAAATTGATCCGAAGGGAGCGACTCCGCCAACCTTGCTCTGGGATGGGCTGACCGCGCATGATTTGGGCCAGCAAACGGTCGAGACCGTGCCGAAAGCGACGCTGGATGCGCTGCCGTCGCTCTTGCAGGCGCTATTTGCTCTGCCCGATGACGCCGCCGATCGCGCGCTGCTGCGGCAATTTGCTGAACGTCAGCCGCCACGCTGGCATCTGGCTATCGGCTATCCGCTTCTGCTGGCGCTTGTCGGCGTGCGCAGGTTGCGCCGTGCGGATTTCAGATCAGCCAATCCTCAGGTCGCTGGATCAATAGTGATGCGCTCATGCAGCCGGATCATCGCACAAACTGGAGCATTTGGTGGGCGCCTCCGTACTCTCCTCGTGCCGCGCTTTGCCCATGCTGATGTGATGTCGAGCGCGATGGCGCAGGTGTTCCGGAGCAGTTATGTGGCGAATTTCGCGCTGTCGGCGTGTGCGGTGCTGCTCACGTTGCTCAGCCTTGCACTTCCGATTTCAGCCAAACCGCTCCTATTGCTTGCGGAGCTTTTCACGATTGGCACTGTGCTTGCCCTCACGACGGCGGGGAATTTGCGCGGCTGGCATGGCCGCTGGCTCGATAATCGTCACCTTGCGGAGTGTCTGCGTTGCCTTGCTGTCTCCGCGCAAATTGGTGTGCTCAACGTGCAGCGGAGTGGCAGTGCGAGTGGTGTTGGGTGGGTCAACCACTATGTTCGCGCCACTGCGCGCGAAATGGGGCTGCCGAACGTTGTGGTTGATGCCACTTATCTGAGCGATGTGCGCGCCGGCTTGTGTGATCTGATCGATGCGCAAATCGCGTATTTGCACATGGATGCCCAGCGGATGCACCGATTGGAGCATCGTTTGCATCTGTTGGGCACTGCGCTCTTTGCCGTCACCGCGCTTGTCTGCATCGGCTCGCTGGCGTTTGAGGGGATGATGCGGCTGTGGGGGGCGGAATTATCGGCGGAGGCGATGCACCTCTTCATTGTCGGCGTAACGATGTTGACGGCGGG
>JAYVZY010000239.1:0-8510 GCA_043782885.1 Sphingomonadales bacterium
CTGACGCGCGACTGCGCATGGCACGTGTGCCGGAAGGCGCAAGCCTTATCGAGAATCGGATGTCGGGCGCGCCGGGAATTCGGCACGGCAACATCTTCATCATGGCTGGCGTGCCACATATCACAGCAGGGATGCTCGATGCTCTCTCCGGCACACTTGAGGGTGGCGCGCCGTTGCTCGCCCGTTCCATCGGCTGCTGGACTGCCGAAAGCGAGGTTTCTGCCCTGCTAGCCTCAACTGAAAAAGCGCATCCCATGTGTCAGATCGGCAGCTATCCCTTCTTTCGCGAGGGACGCGTCGGCGCGAATTTCGTTGTCCGGTCGACTGATCAGTTGGCACTCGATGTATGCGCTGAAGCACTGCTGGCCGCGTTGATCGCCGACAATCGCGAGGTTACGGACGGTGAGATTTGACGCGCGTTCCACGGCTCTGGGGAACTCCATCACGCACGAACGCAAAACTGCGATTCCTAGCCTGCATCGCGTTTAAGCGGGTTTTCAAGCCCCTACAGCTCCTACCGGAATCGAGCACTGGGGTAGCGCGCCACGGAGCGAAATAGGAGTGCTGCGGCCTTCCTAGGGGCACACGGGGGCATGTGCGGTGGGGAGTGAGATGTTTAGCCGATCAGGCTGACCACGACAATAAGCACGGCATATACCGTCAAAACAATGAAAGCTGCGACGATCAAGAAGATGGTGCGCGAGAGTGCGCCTATGTTGCTCAGAACATACGCACCCTTGAGTTGACGGAAGATGTGTATCGGTGGCCCAAACATAAGCAATATGCCGCCCGGCGCGCGGAGCGCCGGAAACCGGTTCATCACCGAAAAGGTTGCGACCAGGAAAATCATGAACGTCAATGAATAAGTGATGAAAACCACATGATCATACATTTTCAAATCTCGGCGCCAGAAAAATACCAGCCACAGGAACGGCAATGACAATGGAATAATGATCCAGCTATACTTATGCGTCCCCTGCTCCATTTTTAGAAAGAGCAGTTCTGGGTTAGCTCTCGCTTTTTCGACTTCTGGCTTGAATGCCTTCTCCCAAGGGGTGTTTCCTCCCGCGATGGTGAACCCATTTGTATCCGCATTTTGAGCACTGGGAGCGGACGCCTTGCCGCTAACACTGACCTTGGTGTCAGCCTTTAGTTCGGCGATATCTCTTCTCAGTTCAGCAATATCATCGTGCAAATCAGTCATTCTATCCGCTCTATCGTCATTGGGATCAGGCGTATGAGCGGCGCGCAGTGCTTCCAGTCGTGTAAGATCACTGTTCTTCTTCGCGAGAGTTGCATTGTCCTTCACCAGCTCGGCTTGCACCTGAGCTGGAGTTTTTGTTGTAAGATCGATGTTGCTGGTTGCTTTGATGCCCGCAAATCCATTCGAGAGTGATAGAACCGAGAACATCAGGAAAATCGCGAAGAGAAACAACGCCAATGGCGACACGAACCGTGCGCGCTCGCCGCGCACATAGCGTCGCGTCAGCTCTCCAGGGTGCAGGACAAGCATCGGTAAAGTGCGCCAAATCTTACCCTCAAAATGGAACAGGGAGTGCAATATATCGTGGAAGAAAGCCGCAAGTGTTCGGTGAATTTGCCCGCGCTGTCCACATTGATGGCAATGCGCCCCAACCAGCGTTGCGCCGCAATTCAGGCATAAAGAAGAAACATGTGATGCTGGGCCGCTTGTCTCCGGCTCAAGCGTATGCGCGATGAGTGCGCCCGTTGCGATGTCCCCCGCCGCTTCAATTTCGCCGTTCATTGTGGGACAATGCCAAAGGCATGACGCGGTGGCAAGAGCTGTGGAGGTAGATAGATCGTCGAACAGATACTCTTAACCCTCCACATACTTTTTTCTGCTAGGCGATGGGGTATGGACATGAGAACGCCACCCGTCACGGAGAACATTCAGGCGACAGCCCCCCGCCCGACTTCAGCCGTCAGTCATGGCGTCGGCCTCATTGGCCTTGCAGGCCTGTTGATGTGGATTGTGGGGGCGCGCACCATTAATGCTCTCCACCCCGAATATGATGTGGCGGGGAAGTGGTATGCGTTGGGTGGAGTCGCTTCGGCTGGCCTCCCGATGACGCTTTGGTCAATCTTTGTTGACAAGGTGCACCGCAATCCGACGACCGGCATAGATTGGAGCGCGCGACCAAAGCCACTCAAGGACACGCTCGACACTTCGCTCACCAAACTGGCGGGGCTGTGGGCAACATGGATCGGTCTCATCGCCATCTATTGCATCGGGCGTTGGTATTGGAGCGGGGCGTACGCATTTTCGATTGAGGTCTTCAAATATGCGGGCGTGCCGCTCTTCATCGTCTCGATTCCGTATGTCCTCTGGATCGACACGCGCTTTACCGAGCCGCGCGATGGTGCATACGCTCTTGGAAGCTGGCTGATGGGCGAGAGCAAGGCCGATTGGCCCGCAATCAATGCGCATTTGCGCAGTTGGGCCGTGAAGGGCTTCTTCCTCGCGTTCATGATCAGCATCGTCCCTGGTGGGTATCGCCAAGTGGTTGAAACACCGTGGAGCGCGGTAATGCAAAATGTGATCACCCTTGCCAATTGGCTCGTCTCGCTGATGTTCGTGATTGATGTGGCGCTCGCCACAACGGGCTATATGCTCACGATGAAGCCGCTGGACGCGCATATTCGCTCCGCCACGCCCTATGCCGCGGGCTGGATCGCGGCGCTCATCTGCTACCCGCCCTTTGTGCTCATGAGCAATGGCGGCCCGCTCGATTACCACCCCGGCACGGCCGAGTGGAGCTTCTGGATGAACGGCAATGCCTGGCTCCTGACGCCCACTGCGCTCATTCTCGTTACGCTCACCGCGATGTATGCCTGGGCGACGATGGCGTTTGGCATCCGCTTCTCCAATCTCACGGATCGGGGCATTCTCACCCACGGGCCATATGCGTTCACCAAGCATCCGGCGTATTTGAGCAAGAACCTGTTCTGGTGGCTCTCTACCCTGCCCTTCCTCGTGACGACACATTCAGCCATCGACGCGATCCGCGATACCGCCCTCCTCGCCTGTGTGAGCGGCGTTTATTATTGGAGGGCGCGTACGGAGGAATGGCACCTGCGCAATGATCCGGCGTATGTTGAATATGAAGCGTGGATGGCGGCGCACGGGGCAATCACGGCGCGTATGAAGCGAGTGCTAGGATTTTAGACTCCCTCCTCTCGCCACAAGAGGCCAATAGCGCGCGCACAGCTGTGCTTCTGGTCAATTAGTCGAAGAAGTTCCCTATCCTGCTCTAACAATCGCGCTCAAAGATTATTTGACTGACACCACGATGAGATGGAAACTTCCTGCGACCATTTTGGGCCGGCCACCCGCCGCATCAGCACCTTCAAATTGTGCGGCTGGAAGATAAATCTTCCCTGTTGCGGGATCAATAGCTCCTGTGCGTGCGCTTTTCTCAGTCACCACAGTCGCCACACGTTTCACTTTTTGCCCCGAAATATCAAGAATTTCGAGCACGCCGTCGTCGCCACACGGCACGGCAATGATACCACGAACATTGTCAACCATCGCCGCATCCGCACCTTTGCCAATGACGATGCTGGAAATTTGTTTGCGGGTTCTGGCGTCGGTCACATCTGCGACGCCACTGCCACAGACAGACACAATTTCATCCAACTTGCTGGCATAAGCGAGACCGGTGGCGCCGTCACATCCTGAGAGTTTTATCGGCGTCAGCGGCTGCATCGTTTTGAGGTTGACGGGCGTGACGGTATTGTCTTCTTCATTATTGACCCACAGCATGCCGCGTTTGTCGATAGCAGCAAATTCCAGCCCCCGCGTCATTTTGATGGTACCAGTGACTTTACCGGTGGACACGTCAACGAGGGCAATCGTGCCCCCCTTATTGTTCATGATAATGACGCGCTTGAGGCGGGCATCCCAAATCGCCGCATCGGGTTTTTCGCCAACTTGAACTGCCCAACGCTCGGCGCCAGTACGGGCATCAATCAATCGCGCGAGACCCGTCGTGCCGTCGGTTTCAAGCAAAGCACCGCTGCCGGGAATTGGGAGAACCGAATGTGCCTTTTGAGCGGGCGCAAGCTTATCGGTGACTTTTCCGGTCGCGAGATCAACTGCCATAACAGCGTCAGTGCGTGCCACATAGAGCTGATTGGCGCTTGTATCGACGCTGGCATAGTCCCAACCGCCATCAACCCCCGCGATCGTTCCGCTCACTGCATATGTCGGAGGTGCGGCGAACACTGGGAGTGCAACCGTTGCGGCGAGTACCGCCAATAACCTAACCATCAATTCTCTCCAATTCTGCCGCAATCACGGCTTCGCTCAATCATCATCACCAATATCACGCCGCGCGCGCTATTTCTACCTTGTGACCAAAGTTTGTTACAGTTTTAGTGTTGTAACATTGGGAATTGGTAATATTGACCGGCGCTATTATTGGGGTTTCGTATTTTGACCGCCCAGACATTAACGGAGTAAGAACTGATCGATTTGTTCGCAGCCGTGCGGAGAATGCGAAACGTCACGCTTCGCTCGGGCCTCTGCCATCGTCTTTCCTTCGCCCCATGACGAGCAGCACTGCGGGAAGGAAGGTGAGGACGAGCGGTGCACCCACCAATAGTCCCGCGATGATGGCGGTGGCGAGCGGGCGTTGCAGTCCCGCACCTCTGCTCAGACCCAAAGCAAGGGGCATGAGCGTGAGGATAGCGATCAATGCTGACATCAGGATCGGGCGCAATCGCGCCTTGGCGGCTGCAAGGAGCGTTGCGGCAGAGACGGGGACGTCTGCATCAAGCTCGGCGAGGAAGAACACCGCCAACTCAGTAATCATCCCGACCGCCATCGTGAGACCCATGAGGGCCGCAATATCAAGCTCGGTGCCGGTCACCCACAGCCCAGCCATGACGGCGGCAGCGGAGAGCAAGACGGTGGCGATCGTTGCGAGCGTGTAGGCCCAACGCGCAAACATCCAGGTCAAAAGGAGTGCCGCCAGCAGCAGCGCCGCGATGAACACCGTGGTCAGATCGCGGAATGATTGCTGCTGCTGTTGATACAAGCCGCCATAATCCACGCGGATACTGGGCGGCAGATGCATCCCGGCGACGGCAGATTTGACGGACGCCATACCACTGCCAAGATCAAGCCCCTCAAGCCGGGCGGTGACAGCGATGAACGGCGAGAGATTCTCACGCGTGATCTGGCGTTGACCCGCGACGATATTGATTTGCGCGACCTGGCTCAACGGCGTGAGCCTACCGTCGACACTCCGCAACGGCATTTGGCGCAGCGCTTGCGCGCGCTGGCGCAACTCGGCAGGCAGGCGGACGCGGACATCAACCCGCGTTTCGCCCTTGTAAATGCTGGTGGCGACGGTACCATCAACCGCACCCGAGAGCTGCTTGGCGATTGCATCGGGATCAAGCCCGGCGAGTGAGGCAGCCCCGCGATCCACATTGATCGAGATCGCATCACCAGCGACGCGCAGGCCATTTTGAACTTCGACAATGCCCTTGATTGCGCTCATCGCATCGGCAACTTTACGCGCGGTATCGGCGAGTTCGGTGGCGTTATCGTCGAACAGCTTGACCTCAATCGGCTGCGGCACGGCGGTGAGATCGCCGATCAAATCTTCCATCAATTGTGCTGTCTCAACACTAAGGCCAGGGACTTGCGCGCTCACCTTGTCGCGTGCTTCCTTCATGACCTCTTCGATGTCGCGACGGCTGCCGTCTTTGAGTCGGATAAAAAAGTCACCTTCGTCGGCCTCGGTCAGTCCACCACCGAGTTGGAGACCGGTGCGGCGGGAGTAGCTCGCGACTTCGGGAATCGTCTGGATGATCGCTTCGGTTTGAACGATCAGCGCGTTGGTGTCGGACAGTGCAGCTCCTGGCTTGGCCTTGTAATCAAGGATGAAGCCGCCTTCATCCATCTTGGGCATAAAGCCTGATTTGAGATTGACGAACGCGAACCCGCCAACGCCAAACAAGACGAGGGCGACGATCAACACAAAATGCTCTGGGCGGGCAAACATGCTGCTGGCAATTTTGGTAAAACGGTTGATGAGGCCCGACATGAACGGCCCAGCCTTCTCGGCAGCTTCAGCGTCCTTCTGCGTCAGCCAGCGCTCCGCGACCAACGGCAAGACATAGCGCGCATAAACGAGCGAGATGGCGAGTGCCGCAGTCATCGTGACCGCGAGCGCCTTGAAGAAACCACCGGTCACACCGGTGACGAGCGCAAGCGGCAGGAACACCACGATGGTGGCCATTGTCGACCCGAATAAGGGACGCGCCATTTCTTGTGCGGCGACCAGCAGTGACGGACGCGGTGCATCAGCCTCGTGTGCTTCTTCAAGCCGCCGCATCAGATGCTCGAGCATCACCACAGCATCATCAACCACGAGGCCAACAGCCGCCGCCATGCCGCCCAATGTCATCATATTGAAGCTCATCCCGAGCGCATTGAGAATGAGGCATGTTGCCGCCAGCACCGCAGGCAGCAGCAGCGCCGTCATTAGCATGAGGCGCGCGCTTCTGAGGAAGAAAAACAGCACCAACCCGGCAAGAAAAGCGCCGAGCAAGATCGCATCGCGCACGGCATTTGCAGCACCCGTGACGAGTTCGGACTGGTCATAAAAAGGCGAGACTTTAACATCGGCTGCAAGATGGGCGGCTGCCAACCGCTCGTTCACTGCCGCCACGAGCGCGACGGCATCGGCGGTCGGGGTCTGACGGATGTTGAGGAGCACAGCGCGGGTGCCGTTCGCGGTCACCGCTGTCCATTGGGGAGCGGTGCTGCGGCTGATCGTCGCCACCTGACCCAATGTGGTGACGCCTGCGCCGGTGGTGGTCCCGGATTTGATCGGTATATTTTTGAGCGCATCGGCATTCGGCAGCCGGTTATCAACGAGCGCGAGATACAGCCGATGTTTGTCCTCAATCCGTCCAATCGCCGCAACATTGTTGGCCGCGCTCAATGCCGTCGTCACGTCGGCGATGCTTAGACCAAGCGCCTGCAAGCGCGCCGGATCAACCTCGACCGCGATCTCAGGATCGCCGCCGCCGAGCACGTCGATGCCAGCGACGCCAGGCACCGTCGAAAGCAACGGCCGCATCTTATACAAAGCAAGCTGGCGTAGCGCGGTCTGGTCACGCGTCGTACTGGTCAGCGAAAGCCCCAATACCGGAAAGATCGTCGGATCAGAGCGCCGCACAGTAAAGCGGGTGCCTGCTGGCAAATCGGGCTGGATCGTAGCGAGCGCGCTTTGCGTGGCCAATGTGGCCGCGACCATGTCATCACCCCAGTCAAACCCGAGGGACATCTCGGCTGAGCCACGGCTTGTGGTCGAGCGCAAACTGCGCACCCCCGGAACAGCGCGCAACGCCGCCTCGGCGGGCCGGGTAATCTCAACCGACATCTGCGTCGCGTCGCGCTCGCCCGCATCAATCGCCACCACGACGCGCGGATAATCGATGTGCGGGAAGAGCGTGACGGGCAGCTTCTGCGCCGAAAAGAGCCCGGCGAGCGTGACGAGCACGACCGCCATCCAGATCGTTTTACGGTGGCGCTCAAGCGCCGAAAGCACAGGCTTCAACGTCATTTGGAGTCGCCTACGGGAGCGCCGCCTTCGCTGACCTTCATACCATCCTCAAGCGCCGTGCCGCCACTTATCGCGACATGCTCACCGGGTTTCAGCCCCGCCGGGACGCTGACGCTCTCACCCTGCGCGGTGCCTGCCGTGACATTGCGCCGGTGAGCCACGCCCTTCTCAATCACAAAGACATAATTCTGTCCACCATCATCGAGCAACGCGGCGTAGGGGATGACCGGCTGGGCTGCACCACCGCCAATGTTGACGCTCGCTTTCATAGCCTCACCGGGCGACGCGCCATGACCATCGGGCAGTTGCGCAATCAGCGCCGCCTGCCGGGTAGTGGGATCAACCACTTTATCAACACTCGTCACCTGCGTTGTCACCATCGCGTCGCCATTCGCTAGACTGATGCTGATCGGCATGCCCGGAGTAGCCCGCCGTGCGAGCGCCGGATCAATCCCGAAGCGCGCACGCAATTTGCCTGCTGCAACCACCCGCGCCACCATCGTTCCGGCGGGCAACAGATCACCCGAGCGGGCGGTGATCGCCTGCACACTCCCGGTAATCGGCGCACGCAGCACGAGGTGCCCAGCGCGCTCCGAGAGGCTCGCTTGCGTCAGCGCCGCCGTATGCGCGGCCGCCCGTGCGGTCTCAACGTCAGCATCACTCATCAGGCCATCCGCACGCAGTCGTTGCGCACGGGTATAGGTTGCGGCAGCAGTCGCGCTATCATTATGAGCTTTGGCGAGATCAAGCCGGCTTGCAGCGCTCGGCAGCAGCGTCGCGATCACAGTGCCCGCCGTTACGTGCGTGCCATTGGGGGCGAGAATGCGATCAACGCTTGCCTCAACCGGCACCGCGACCGCCGCTTCCCCACCCGCGCGGGGTTCGGCGCCGCCATAGAGCGTGACC
>JAYVZY010000240.1:0-2914 GCA_043782885.1 Sphingomonadales bacterium
CGCCCAAGGTTCTTAAGAGGGTTAGCTATCACCGCAGACTGGTATAATATTAAACTTTCCAATGCTATAAACACGCCAAATGCAGACGATGTGTTCAAACTTTGCGTTGATCAGCCAACACTTGCAAACGTGTTTTGCAATAGTTTTACGCGCTCAAGCAAGAATGGCTTCATCAATTCGTATGTTGTTCAGGCGCAAAACGTTGCGGCATTTACAACCTCTGGACTCGAGTTGAGTGCGAGCTACCGTGTGCCAATACCAGCAAATTATGGCGCGCTTAACCTCCAACTTTCAGGCGGGTATTTGAATGATCTAACCTTTGTTGCGACGATTGGAGGCGTGCCCGAGCAACAGCGGAACCGCATCTTCCGACCCGATTACTCTGGCTACCTTGGGGTCACTTGGGATAAGGGGCCACTCACGATCAACTACAGCCTTACGTGGCAAGGGAAGACCGAGCGTTTCACTGCAATCCAGGTCAAGGCGCGCCCGAACATCGCCGACCCACAATATCTGATGTATCACGAGCGCTGGGAGCACGATATTCGTGTAAATTATGACATCAATAAGCGGTTTACGATTTATGGCGGGGTCAACAATTTTACCGATCAACAGCCGGATTTTGCTGTCGTCAATCCCTATCCGGTGAGCGCGACGGGGCGCTATCTATACGTCGGAGCCAATATCAAACTTGATCGGCTTATGTAACTAATGTTTAAAGTCATACTCAAATCTAACACCCTTATCGCGCTTGCGTTCTGCTCATCCAGTATTGCAAGTGCTGGTAACGGCGGGCAACAAACGCTGCAGGTTGATGGGCCTCTGGCGAAGATTCAGGCGCTCAATCATGCAGGGCCACAGCTCAATGCGGTTATTGCGATCAGTCCCGATTGGCAAAAAATTGATGCTACGCTTAAAGCAGAACGTGAAGCGGGGAAGGTAAGAAGTCCCATCCACGGGGCAACGATCCTGATCAAAGATAACATCGAGACTGCGGACGAAATTGCAACCACCGCTGGATCGCTGGCACTCGCCGCGAACGTCACGCATCGCGATGCGCCGCTGGTCGCGAGACTTCGCGCGGCAGGCGCACTAATACTCGGCAAAACGAACTTGTCAGAATGGGCAAACATCCGCTCAAGCCATTCAATGAGTGGGTGGAGTGCAGTCGGCGGACTGGTACGGAACCCCTATGCGCTTGAACGAACTGCATGTGGTTCATCGAGCGGATCTGGCGCGGCGGTGGCCGCTTATTTGTCATGGGCGGCGATCGGCACGGAGACAGATGGTTCGATTGTCTGCCCCTCCGCGATGAACGGTATTGTTGGGCTTAAGCCGACCGTTGGCCTAGTGTCGCGAACCCATATTGTACCAATCAGCCATAGTCAGGACACACCTGGGCCGATGGCGCGCACTGTGCATGATACCGCCCTGTTGCTGACCGTTATCGCAGGGAGTGACCCACACGATAGCGCGACAATTGAAGCGGATGCGCACAAGGTTGACTATGCCAAAGCTTTGACGGGCAACATCAAAGGTCTCCGTATTGGGGTTTTGCGAGACGCGATTGGAACTCAGCCGGGGACGCAGTCCTTGTTTGCATCCGCGCTCAAGACGCTACGTGAGGCTGGTGCGGTGCTGGTTGATATTGCGGCTACCAATGCCCCCAATGACCTTGGTGACAATGAAAACATCGTGCTGATGACCGAGCTGAAGGCCGATCTGAACGCCTATCTCGTCACCACGCCAAATGCGGTCAAGGCGCGAACTCTGGAGGACATTATTGCCTTCAACGTGGCGCATGCAGATCAGGAACTGGCGCTGTTCGGGCAAGAGCTCTTTATCACTGCGCAGGCCACCAAAGGCTTAAGCGATCCAGCCTATCTTAAAGCGTTGTCCGCATCCCGCGATGGTGCGCGTGCCACTATCATGCGATTGCTGAACGACAATCATGTTGCGCTTCTGATTGCGCCCACCAATGGCCCAGCTTGGCTCAGTGATCCGATCCAGGGCGATCAAGACGGCGGGCCTAGCGTGAGCCAGCTTCCTGCAGTAGCAGGGTTCCCCCACCTCACGGTGCCGATGGGCCAGGTGAAGGGATTGCCCGTTGGTCTCTCATTCATCGGCCCAGCATGGAGCGAGGCAGTACTTTTGAATGTGGGCGATTGCTATGAACATGCGCGCGGCACGCTGCCACCACCTACATTTTTATCGTCTGATGGTGCAAAACTGGATCGAGGCGCACTCAACTAAATTTTGCTTACCCCTACTTGCCATACTGCACCATATGTTCAAACAGCCCCACGTCGATGTTGAGTGAGACGATCGTTGATGGGAGACGGAAAGGTTGCAAATCGGGATATAAGGTAGGTTGGATTGTCAGCGACGGCTAGTCCAAAGAGACCTGTCAGCTTTCGGCCAAACCCGGTCGCTGGCGGGTCAATTTGAGTGGATTTTGTTCCGTCCGGTCTGGAGCACGGCTGCCATTCAGCTCCCGCCTTCATCCCGGTCGTTCAACCCCGTCTCGTCGTGTACTAAGACCGTCCGTTCGTTCAAGTGCAACGCGGCAAAGTCGATATCCCGATCGCGCGAAGTCTCATTTTTTGGGGCGATCTATATATGGCGCGAAAGCGTTTTTCCGCCCCGAGCCTAGCACCCCTGAAACACTGCGGCCCGGCGCTCCACGAAGGATTGGATGCCCTCGGCGGCATCGGCACTGTTCATCACTTGGTCCTTTATCCCCGGGATCGCGTCGATGGCGGCCTGTTCGCCAGCCTCAATGAACTTGCGACCTGCGATCTTGGTCACGCGGATTCCAAGAGGTGCGTTTGAGGCTATGATGCGAGCAAGTTCCATCGCGCGGTCAATCTGCTGGCCCGGCTCGACGACTTCCTGCACTAGCCCAATGCGGTAA
>JAYVZY010000241.1:0-2501 GCA_043782885.1 Sphingomonadales bacterium
TGACCTCGTCGCGTTCGGTCATTGTCTTTTTGGGGTCGGCACCAACGCGAACCAGCTCAGGGATCGTCAATTCCAGCCGCCCACCGCTCGTGCCTCGCCCACGAAAAGAATCAATCTTCGGCAGATTGATGGGCAGATCATGACCAACAAAACTGAGGACGCGCGGCGTTTTGAACCCGGGAGCATCGTGCACCAGAACCCCGTTGTGCAGCCGAAAGATGATGACGTCGGGGTCGTCGGTGGCGAGGAACTGTCCGGTCTCTGCCGTCACAGCCAGTGTTTTGCCACCGCTGGTCGCAGCCTTCACAAAAATACCCGACAGATCACGCCCCTGGTTTTTGCTCGACTCAATCCGCAGCGTCATATCTTTGCCAAAGCGGGTAAATTCGCCAACCTTTATCGATGCGCCGAATGCACCCGTCCGCAACTCGTAGCGCAAATCCTCATAAACATAGCGTGAGATTGGCTGAATAAATCCCACCAGCCCCAGATTGACGAGGGCGAGAACGAAGGCATACATGAAGGGCACCCGAAGCATTCGACCATAGCTTTGGCCCATCGCGTGCAATGCATCGAGCTCCGAAGAGAGCGCCAATCGCCGAAAAGCAAGCAATATCCCAAGCATCAAACCAATCGGAATACCGAGCGAGAGATATTCTGGAATGAGATTGGCCAGCATCCGCCACACGACGCTGACAGGCCCGCCTTGTTCTTCAATAAACGAAAAGAGCCGCCGCATCTTATCAAGAATGAGCAGGAGCGCGGTGATCACCAGCGTCGAAAACAACGGCACCGCGATCAATCGCGCCATATATCGATCTGTGGCAGACAGCATGAATGCGCGCTATGGTAATGCCAAGCTGAACGCAAGCTGAGATATGAGGTTAGCTAATCGATCCCGACAGTTTTCCCGCCGCCTTGAACGCCGCGAGGATGGTGTCCACTTGCTCAGTTGTGTGTCCCGCGCTTAGCGAACAGCGCAGCAGGAACATCCCGTTCGGCGTTGCAGGCGGGCGGGCCACGTTCACGTAAACGCCCATTTCAAGCAGCGCCTGCCAGGTGCTGACAGCCTGCTCCTGATCGGGCAGCATCACCGCTATGATCGCGGACTGCGGCGTTTCGGTGCCAAGCGTATAGCCCATCTCACGCAGTCCCGCGTGCATTTTGCGCGTATTCTCCCACAGATGCGCGCGTTTGTTGTGCGCGTGCATGAGGCTGCGGATCGAGGTTGCTGCCATTGCCACCACGGACGGCGGCAGCGATGCGGTGAAGATATAGGGCCGCGACACCATGCGGATGACCTCAAACTTCGGGTGGTTTGACACCACAAAACCGCCGACAGTGCCGACTGATTTGCTGAACGTCCCGACGACGAAATCAATGTCCGCTTCCAGCCCCAGTTCCTCATATACACCGCGCCCGTTCGGCCCATAAAAGCCCATCGAATGCGCCTCGTCGGACATGATCATAACATTAGTGTGCTTCTTCGCGACCGCGACCATCTCCACCAGCGGTGCAATGTCGCCGACCATCGAATAGACGCCCTCAAGGATAACCAGTTTCTGCGCTTCAGCCGGAATGCGGCCCAGCCTCTTGTCCAAATCCTCAACCGAATTGTGGCGGAAGCGCACGACTTCGGCATTGCCCATCGCACAGCCGTCATAAATACTCGCATGGCTATCGGCATCGAGGATGATATAATCGCCCTTCCCCGCAATCGCTGAGACGAAGCCGAGATTGGCCTGATAGCCGGTGGAGAACACAATTGCGCCGCTGGTGCCGTAGAATTCGCGCAGCGCGTCCTCGACATCCTTATGATCTTTGTAGGTGCCGTTGAGCATTCGGCTGCCATTGGTGCCCGAGCCGAACGCATCAAGCGCATCCTTGCCCGCTTGGATCACGTCGGGGTCAAACGTCATGCCCATGTAGTTATAGGTGCCGACGAGGATGGTTTCCTTCCCCTTGATCATCGCAACCGTGGGTGATTTGATCTCGTCCATCACGATGCCAAACGGATCGCGCACGCCCGGAGCCAGCAACGCTTCGCGCTCGGCAAGAAGCGGATCGAATTTTGAGAAAAGGTCAGTCATTTATGCGGCCTTCAGCTTCATCACCGCATCAACGAGTTGCCCGACCGTTTCAATCTCGGCCTGCATGTTCATGGTGATCATCACGTCGAACTCGTCCTCAATCGCCGCGACAAAATCCATTACGGTGAGGCTGTCCCATTCCAAGTCTCCCGCGAAGGTTGTCGCCTCAGTGAGCGCAACCTGTTTTTTGTTGAACGGTTCTATCTGGGCGCAGATTGTGGCGAAGGTGCCGGAGCGGTCAGTCATGGTGTGTCCTTACGGTTATAAGACGCGCTATGCCAAGCGAATGCGGCGGGAAATGGGCAGGCTTGGCAAATGGCGTGCGTGGGTGCACACTTAGCGTATCTGGGAGGCGCTGATGTCTGACGATCCACCGAAACCACCACGCACATTCTCGCCGAACGCGGTGCA
>JAYVZY010000242.1:0-2508 GCA_043782885.1 Sphingomonadales bacterium
ACAATGTTCCTCTCCTCGGGTGAAAGAGTGAGCGTGGCGAACCTCATCAGCGGCATTGTGACGCTGTCTGGCAATGACGCGTGCGTCACGGTGGCGACCGGCGTTTCCGGTGGAGAAGCTGCTTTCGCAGAACGGATGAACGCCAAGGCAAAGGAACTGGGTCTCACCAATAGCCACTTTGGCACCTCAAACGGCTGGCCCGACAATGGCGTGACATACACAACGGCACATGATCTGGCGCATCTCGCGTCCGCCACGATCACCACCTTCCCCGCACTCTATAAGCGTTTTTATGGTGAGAAGGATTTCACCTGGGGCAAAACGCTGGGCGGTGCGAACATCAAACAGGATAACCGTAACCCACTGCTCGGCCATGTCGAAGGTGCGGATGGACTCAAAACAGGTCATACCGATGAGGCCGGCTATGGCTTCACCGGATCAGCTGAACAAGGTGGCCGGCGGCTGGTGATGGTTGTCGCGGGCCTCGACAGCAAAGAACATCGCGCGGCGGAGTCGCTTAGTTTGATCGATTGGGGCTTCAAGGCGTGGAGCGGGCATGTGCTTTTCCCACAAGGCAAACATGTTGGCGAGGCGAAGGTACAAATGGGCACGTCGCGCACCGTTGGGCTGGTCGCGCCGCAGAATTTGGCGGTAACATTGCCGAGTGGCGCGAACGAGCAGGTCAAGGTTAGCATTGCCTATGACGGCCCCGTGAAGGCCCCGATCGCCAAAGGGCAGCATATCGCTGATCTTATCATGACCACGAGTGAGACACCGCCGCAAAAGGTTCCACTGGTGGCAGAGGCTGATGTCGGCGAGGCAGGCTTCTTCACGCGCATCTGGCTGGGGCTGCTCTCGCTGTTCGGCCAATGATGGCGGCGGCGTGACAGGACGGTTCATCACGCTGGAGGGTGGCGAAGGCGTCGGCAAATCGACGCAATTGGCGGCACTGGCGGCGGCGCTGCGCGCACGCGGGATTTCCGTTGTCACCACACGCGAGCCGGGCGGCACAGCGGGGGCAGAGGCCATTCGTGCCCTGCTGATGACCGGAGAGGCTGATAAATGGATTGCTCGTACCGAAGCCTGTCTATTTACAGCGGCGAGGGCTGATCACATTTTTAATCTTATCGCACCCGCATTGCACCGAGGTGACTGGGTAATATGCGACCGATATATCGACTCAACCGTAGCTTATCAGGGGTTCGGCGGAGGGATGGGCGCCGAGCGTATTTTGGATATGCACCGTGCATGTTGTGATAATCTCATGCCAGACCGCACCCTGTTATTCACGTTACCTCTGGAACAAGCGCATGCACGTGCGGTTCTGAGGGATGACGGGAAAGCAGATAGGTTCGGAGCTATGAGCGCTGATTACCACCAACGTGTCGTGCGTGCGTTTCATAATCTGGCGCGCGCAGAACCCCAGCGCATCTATCCAATCGACGCCTCTGGTACTCCCGAAGAGGTGACCGAACGCCTGCTCGCGGCGCTCACCGACCTGCTATGATCCAAGGCCACACCGCCCCGATCACCGCCCTGCTCGATGCCGCGCACGGCCCGCGCTTCCACCACGCTTGGCTGTTCACCGGCCCCGAAGGGCTTGGCAAGGCGACGGTTGCGAAAGCTGCCGCCGCCCGCTTGCTCGCCGAGTCTGCGGGGCCGCCGCCGCTGGGGGGGGGGCTTACCCTCGATCCCGAACACCGCATTGCGCGGCTGATTGAAGCACAATCGCACAGCGATTTCATCTGGCTGGAGCGCGCGGTCAACGAGAAGACCGACAAGCGCGCGCGCAACATCTCGGTCGATCAAGTGCGGGCGATGAGCGGCAAATTCGCGCTCGCCCCCTCGCATTCGGAACGCCGTATCGTCGTCATCGATTCGATTGATGATCTGGAAAAAGGCGCGGCGAATGCGCTGCTGAAATCGCTTGAAGAGCCCCCCAAACACACCATCTTCTTCCTGATCAGCCACGCGCCGGGGCGGTTGCTGCCGACGATCCGCTCGCGTTGCCGGGTGCTGCGGTTCGCGCCGCTGGGCGATGATGACATGCGCGCGGTCCTGCATTCGCGCCTCGCCGAGGCTGACCCGCAGGAGATCGCCGCGCTCATCGCATCCGAAGAAGGCGCGCCCGGCAAGGCGCTCGCGCTCGCGGGGCTGGACATTGCGGGGATTGACGCCGCGCTCACGACCATCGCCCGCACGGGAGACCCGAGCAATGCCGCCCGCGCCGCGCTAGCATCGCAACTCGCACTGAAAGCAGCCCTTCCGCGCTACGAAGCCTTTTTGAAACGCGCCCCCAGCTTCCTCGCCTCCGAAGCCCGCACACGCACAGGCGTCGCGCTCCGCCACGCGCTGGATGCATATGCGCAAACCCGAACCATCGCCGCCACCGCGCCGATCCACAACCTTGATCCGCAAAGCGCGGTGTTTGAAATCTGCGGGCTGGTGGCAACGCTCGCGCCGCGCTAAAGCCGCGCCATGACCGACACGAAAACGCCCTATTACATC
>JAYVZY010000243.1:0-3693 GCA_043782885.1 Sphingomonadales bacterium
GCACCATTCCCAGCACTTTTCAACCGGATCGTCGAATCGGGTGAGCGCAACAGCCGGATCGTCATCCGGCAAGTTGATAAAAGCCGCTTTGATGAGGAAGCGTCGCTAATTCTCGGCATTCTGAACGATGCTTGGTCTGACAATTGGGGGTTTGTACCGCTCACTGACGCTGAAATTGCCTATGCCGGCAAGAAGTTCAAAGATATAGTCTACGAAGATTTGATCATGGTTGCCGAAGTGGATGGCGAACCTGTTGCGTTCATGATGACGTGGCCTGACCTGAACGAGAAACTGAAAAACTATAACGGCAAACTTTTTCCGTTCAATTTCATCAACCTGCTCTGGTGGCTGCGCAAGCCCAAGGTGAAGACGATGCGGGTGCCCCTGATGGGCGTCGTCAAACGGATGCAAACAACGCGATTGGCTTCGCAACTCGCCCTCATGATGATCGAAGTCATCCGTCGCAACGCGGTTTCGCGCTACGCCGCGACGCGTGGCGAGTTCGGTTGGGTGCTTGAAAGCAACGGCCCGATGATCTCGGTGGGCGAGGCCACGGGCGGTAAAATGAACAAGCAATACACGATATATGAGAAAATGCTCGGCTGAGGCAGCTTAGTAGACGGGCGGGTGGCGCTCTGTTAGGGCTTGCACATGCATTCAGCCGCCGCCTCCGCCCGCGAAATTCTTACCCGACTACATCAGCTTATGGCTTCGCGCACACCTGCGCAATCGAAGCTCAATCAGGTGGTGCAAATTATTGGTGAGGAGATGGCGAGCGAGGTTTGTTCGATCTATCTGTTGCGGGAAGGCGCGCTGGAGCTGTTCGCGACGCGCGGTCTCAATCAGGCAGCAGTGCATGTGACTAAGCTCGCGCTTGGTGAGGGGCTGGTCGGCACAATCGCACAGAATGTCGAAACACTTAATCTTGACGAGGCCACCAGCCACCCGGATTTTGCCTATAAACCTGAGACAGGCGAGGAGTTGTTCCATAGTTTCGCGGGTGTTCCGATTGTCCGACGCCAGACGGCGGTTGGCGCCTTGTGCGTTCAGCACACCGACCCGCGTCGCTACGAAGAAGTAGAAATTGAAGCATTACAGACGGTTGCGATGGTTATCTCAGAGATGATCGCGAATGCGGGGTTGATCGACGAAAACGCGCAAACCGATGGCAGGGTGCTGAATACCCAAGTATCGCGGCTAACCGGGTTGAAGCTGGTCGAGGGCATGGCGCGCGGCCATGCCGTGTATCACCAGCCCCGAATCATCATCGAACATACCGTTGCCGAGGACACCGAGGCCGAGCGCCATCGCGTTTATTCGGCGTTCGACAAGATGCGCGAACAGATCGACAAGATGGCGTCGCAAGCAGAGTTTGGCGGCGACGGTGAGCATCGCGAGGTTCTCGAAACGTATAAGATGTTCGCCTATGATGAGGGTTGGTCGCGGCGGATTAACGAGGCAATCGATTCCGGATTGACGGCGGAGGCCGCAATCGAGCGCGTGCAACAGCGCACACGAATGCGCATGCGTCAGATTCACGACCCGTTGTTGGCTGACCGGATGCACGATCTGGAGGATCTCGCCAACCGGTTGCTGCGGATTGTGTCCGGGCAGTTGGGAACCGCCGCGCAGGCAGGGTTGCGGCAGGACACAATCCTGATCGCGCGAAATTTGGGGCCTGCTGAACTGCTGGAATATGACAGGCGGCGGTTGAAGGGGGTGATCCTTGAAGAAGGATCGCTCACGTCGCACGTCGTTATCGTCGCGCGCGCAATGGGTGTTCCCGTTCTGGGGAGGGTGAAGGATGTTCGGCGCGCTGTGGCTGACGGAGATTCGTTGCTACTTGATGGTGTGGAAGGCAGCGTTTTTGTTCGGCCTACACCGGCGATGGAGGAGGCGTTTGACGGCAAACTCAGCATTACACAGCAGCGCCGTGCGGGGTTTGCGGCGCTTAAAAACCAGCCGCCGATAACGGCTGACGGTCAGAGGATCACGTTAATGGTCAATGCTGGGTTGCGCGATGATGTTGCCGCACTGGATATGACCGGAGCAGATGGCATTGGATTGTTCCGCACTGAATTTCAATTTCTGGTTTCCGCAACCTTGCCAGCGCGTGAGCGTCAGCAGCGGCTGTATCGTGATGTGCTGGATGCGGCGGGTGATCGGCCCGTGGTGTTCCGCACGGTTGACATCGGGGGCGACAAAGCATTGCCCTACATGCGGCATGATGGCGAGGAGGATGAAAATCCTGCGATGGGGTGGCGCGCTATCCGTGTCGCGTTAGAGCGCGGCGGGCTGATGAAGGCGCAAGCGCGCGCCTTGCTTGAGGCTGGCGCTGGTCGGACGCTCAACGTCATGTTTCCGATGGTGTCTGAGCCGTGGGAATTTGACGAGGCGCATAAGCTGTTTGAAGCCCAGCGTCTCTGGTTGTCTCGTCAAGGAAAGAATGTTCCAACCAAGGTGCGCTATGGCGCTATGCTTGAAGTGCCCGCGCTTGCTGAATGCCTCGATCAACTGTTGCCGAATCTCAGTTTTATGTCGATCGGAACAAATGACCTAACACAATTTCTCTTCGCGGCAGACCGTTCGAACCCCAAGCTCGCGGAGCGCTATGATTGGCTTAGCCCAGCCATATTGCGCTTTTTGGCACGTGTCGTTGCACCCTGCGTTACGCATGACGTGCAACTGACGGTTTGCGGTGAAATGGGTGGTCGTCCGTTAGAGGCTATGGCACTGCTTGGGTTAGGTATTGACCGCCTCTCGATCACTCCGGCGGCGATTGGCCCTGTAAAGGCTATGATCCGGTCATTGGATGTTGGCGCGTTGCGGAGCGCAATGCCAGATTTGTTAGCGACGTCGGCGCGCTCGCTGCGCCCCGCGCTTGCAGACTGGGGCAACGCGCACGGCGTGGAAATATCATGATTTCGCCGGAATGGCGTGCTGAACAGTTGACAGCGGTGCACATCACTGAGAGAACATGCCGCAAAAGGTCGCATATCGGAGTGATGAGGCATGGATGAGGCCGAAGGGTTGCCAGACCCTACGCTTTTTAGGGACAGCGTTGGTCAGCGTCTCCGCTCTGCACGTGAGCGAGCGGGGCTTGACCTCAACGATGTTGCGTCGCGCACGCGTGTGCCATTGCGCCACCTTAAAGCGATTGAAGCCTCTGACTATAGCCAAATGCCGTCAGCAACCTACTCCGTTGGTTTTGTAAAGTCATATGCGCGCGCCGTCGGCTTGGATGATGCAGAACTTGGGCGAGACCTCCGCCTTGAATTGGGTACGCTGTCTCCACTCGATCAAGCCAATGCGCTCAGTTATGAGCCCGTTGATCCCTTGAGAATTGCGCCTAAATGGCTGGCTTGGACTGCGGCCGGTTTGGCATTGCTGCTCTTTGGCGGGTATATGCTGTGGCGGCATCAGGCAGCGAGCGACGTTGTGCCCTCGATTGTGGAGCAGGCTCCCGCAGCAGGAGCGGTGGACAACGCAGCGTTAGGCGCTACCGCCTCCAATGTCGCAGGCGCTCCGCCAGCCGGAAATACTGCAACGTTAGCGAACACAGCTGCCCCGGCGTCCTCGCCAGTCGCTACCACTGGCCCCGTCGTGCTGACGGCGACAAATAGCGTTTGGGTGCGGATTTACGATGCCAATGACAAAGTCCTCTTCGAAAAAGAGATGAAAGCTGGCGAAAAT
>JAYVZY010000244.1:0-1824 GCA_043782885.1 Sphingomonadales bacterium
TAACGCCAGACTGTGCGCGATGGTTGCGCACTATGCAGGCGGCGCATCCGCAGTTCATCGAATTTGGGCAGCACGGGCTTCGCCACGAGATGATTGTGCGTGGGAAGCAGGTGTGGCGCGAATTTGGGCCGGAACGCTGTTATGGTGCCCAACGCGCGGATATTGCGTGCGGCAAAGCTATGCTGGAAGATCAGCTCGGGCCAATCTCGCTGTTCACGCCGCCGCAGCATAAATATGATCGAAATACACTGCTGGCGCTGGAACGGTCTGGCTTTCGGCAATTTTCGGCGGCGACGTATCCCGCACTTCCCTACCGTGCGGCCTATGCGGTTGGGCGCGCGCTTGGGCGCAGCAGTTTCCGCCAACATGGTATATCACGCCACGGCGGCGTGCGCGATGATGCGCGATTGTTCGAGCTGTCCATCAGCGTCGCCATCGACAATGGTGGTGCGATCAAAATTCAACCGAGCGACCTTCGGGCTCAGGCTGAGCGATCGGCCAAGCGCACGGATATGGTGGGCTTCATGCTTCACCATCACGTTTATAAAGGCGCCGCTAACACGCTTTTGAGGCTGACAGCGGCGATGCGTGACCTTGGGTTACGTCGTTTCAAATCGATGTCCGATCTCGCCGCCTAGCTCCGCTCCGCATTCACCACCACTTCGGTAGCGCGCAGAGCAGCGATGATACGCAGAAGATGCTGCCGGTCATTCACCTCAAGATCAACCTCAAAAGTGTGAAACGCCGTATCGCGATGATCAAGGCGCAGGTTAAGAATGTTCGCGTTGTGGCTGCCAAAAATCGTTGCAACTGAACCAAGCGCACCGGGCGCATTGTGCACAATGACGTTCAATCGCGCCGCCGCGCCCTCCGAGCCGTCTCCCCAGGCAAGGTCTATCCAGTCGGCATCCACACCATCGGCGAGTTGTGCACAATCAATTGAATGCACTTCGATTGCCTCATCTGGGCGGCGCAATCCTACAATCCGGTCTCCTGGCACGGGATGGCAACAGGCACCGAGTTGATAGGCGACGCCCGGCGTAAGTCCCTTGATCGAAACGGGATCGCGTTGGGACGAGTTGATCGTGATGTTGTTCGTGTCCGTTGCACCTGGCATCAGCGCGTTGAGCACTGCGCCGTCACTGATCTTTTGCAGCGCAATTGCCACCATTAGGTCGTCCGCGTCAGATAATTTGAGCCTTGTGATCGCTTGGGTCAGGGCGTTCTTGCCCAGTTTGACCGGCAGACGTTTGGTAATATCATCATATATCTTCCGACCTAACGCGACGTGTTCCTCTCGCTCTTTGTGTCGAACAAATCGCCGAATGGCTGACCGCGCCTTACCTGTCATGGCAAAACCCAGCCAATAGGGCTGCGGTTGTTGCGCCTTTGACTTGAGGATTTCGACCTGATCGCCATTCTCGATCACGGTGCGCAACGGCACCACGCGCCCGTTGATTTTAGCACCAACCGCCTGATCACCCAGCGCCGTGTGGACAGCATAGGCAAAGTCTACAGGAGTCGCACCTTTGGGCAACTGAATGAGCTCCCCCTTTGGCGAAAATGCGAAAATCCGGTCATGATACATCGCCATTCGAGTGTGCTCGAGCACCTCCTCGGCCGACTCTGCGTGATCGAGAATTTCGACCAGATCACGAATCCAGCTCACCTGCTTGTCTGGCCGCACGCCATCCTGTTTATAAGACCAATGAGCGGCCAGCCCGTATTCGGCCTGTTCGTGCATCGAGCGGCTGCGGATTTGCACCTCGATTCGCATCTTTTCTGAATGGATGATCGCGGTGTGTAATGAGCGATAGCCGTTGC
>JAYVZY010000245.1:0-4048 GCA_043782885.1 Sphingomonadales bacterium
CACCGCGTAACATGGCACGGCGATTGAATGGGGCGTCGATCATATGAGGCTGTCCCAAAACTGGTATGTTCCTGATACGCATCTCACCATTTAATCCCTCAAAAGTTCCGTCAATTTGTTGCGCGCGCGGTAGAGGCGCGTTTCAACGGCTTTTTCGCTGATACCCAAAACCTGCGCGGCTTCCGCCTGCGACAATCCTTCAATCGTTCGCAAAATCAAGGGTTCCTTGAGCGCGCGAGGCAATGTTGCAATCGCAGCGATCACACGCGCCAATTCTGCACGGTCGGCAAGCTGCTGATCGGCGGGGATGCTATCATCGGATATGGTTGCGGCAGCCTCAATCGGCTGCGCAAATGAAAAGAACTGCCGCACCTTGCGCCGTCGCGCCCAATCTCGGCATTTGTTGAGCGCAATGCGCGCTACCCAGGTCTTGAAAGCTCGCGTGGCATCATAGCTTTTGAGCGCTGCGAAAGCGGCAATGAACGCCTCTTGCGTCACATCAAGCGCGGCATCGTCATCGCCCAAATGCCCACGGACGAGCCGAAAAATAGGCTCACGATACCGCTTGAGCAATTCACCATAGGCTGTTTGACGCCCGGCGACAGCAAGCGCCGCGAGTTCGCTATCTGAACATTCGTCCAGCGCTAATGTCATTTTTGATCGGCGGTCAGCGCCTTGACCACGGCCCCATCAAATTTTGCAGCCTGATCAGGTCGCAAAAGTGCGCGCATGGCAAAGATATGCTCAAGCGTTTCCTTTTGTAATTCTCCCATCGCCATATGCGATTGATCTATGGCGGCAGACACTTGCGGGCCATAACCATGCTCGGCCTCGATGGCGGACGCCAGCTTAGCATTATCGGCGCGCATTTCCAGTTCGAGCGCCTCGCGGCGCACAGCGAATTGCTGTTCGAGTATATCCAATTTAGCGTGCTGCGTCGCATCAAGATTAAGCTGCTCGTGCAGCAAGGCATGGAGTTCATTGTCGGCGTGACGGTGATGACCGAGCATTGCCCGGCCTGCAAAGACGCCTGCAAACGCGGCTGCAAAGGCAATCACGGCGATCAGCACATTTCGGTGCAGATTCGTCATCATTTATCTGCCAATAACAGGGTCGATGGTGCGAGCGTCACAGACGAACCAAATGGCGTGAGTGCGGGCGCAGCAATTGCTGGTGCGCCCGAAAACCCTGAGCTGGCCGCTCCAATGACAAGTGCGACGATAGCCGCGACGCCCAAGGGCCGTGCCATGTTCGCGCCACGAGAGGCCTCATGCGCTGCAAGCCCCGTCAAAACACGCTCGTCCATCATGGCGAGGCGCGGAGGCACAGGCGCAGAGCCAAGCCATTCCAGCATATCATCAAGGTTATTCATCACATTATATCCTTTAATCGCATCTGTTATACGCATCGCCACCGCCAACCCCTCATTACACCAAGCCCTGACTTTGCACGAATTTATGAGGGGTGCGTTGTGCGGCTGCGTATGTGCAGTGGAACACCCTACAGGAGATGACCCATGTTCAAAGCCCGTTTGATCTTCGCTGCGCCCATTCTGGCCGCACTAGCCTTCACCGCGAGCGCGCAAGCGCATACCAAGCTCATCAACTCCGAACCTGCGGCTGACGCCACCGTTACCAAGCCCGGCAAAATCGTGCTGACCTTCAATGAAAAACTGGTCGGTTCGTTTAGCGGGGCTGACCTTACTATGACTGCCATGCCCGGCATGGCGATGACCGAACCGATGAAAATGAAGGATTTCAACTCGGCAATGAGTGCCGATGGCAAAACACTTACCCTGCTGATGAAACACACTTTGCCTACTGGCACCTATTTGCTCAAATGGTATGCAGCGGGTGCTGATACGCACCGCACGGGAGGGGACTTCTCCTTCACCGTAAAATGATTTTGGCTAAATTTGATCGAGACAGAGCACAATCCGGCACTGGTTTTTGCAAGATTACAAGCTGAACCTCACCTGCAAACCGAGTTCAGAGGCAATTCAGCGGCGTCACCCCAAAGAGAGCATCCCTGACATAGGAGGTTCACATGAGAAAACTGACACTGACAACAATTGGTGTATTTGCTGCGATAGGCTTGGCAGCTCCTGCATTTGCACATGATGACTGGAACAGCCGCCATGATTGGCAGCATGAGCAGCTTGATCGGCAACACGACGATGTTCATGATCAACTTGAAGCCGAGCATGACGCAGCCCATGAGGAGGGGCTGACCCCTTGGGAACATCGCCAGTTGCACCAAGACTTGCAATACCAACACGAACTCGCGGACTATCGGATTGCACGCGAGCACGAGCGCCAGCATCGCCGCGAGGCTTGGCGTCGGCATTATTCGGAATACGGTTACGGATATTATCGCTATTGAACTCGTTGAGGCCGCTCCATGCCAAAGCATGACAGACGGTGAGCAGATGGCTTTTTGACAGATTGGAATTCATTATGACGATCCCACGCACTTTGCTTGCTGCTTCATGTGCTGCAACGCTGGCCTTTGGCAGCGTGGCTCAAGCCCATCCTCGGCTCGTCTCTACCTCCCCCAGCGCGAATGCGACGGTTATGCACGCCAACAAAATCCAACTCAGCTGCAGTGAAAAGCTGATAGGCCCGATGACGGCAGCCGATGTGGCAATGTCTGGGATGCTCGGCATGGCAGATCATCGTTCCATGCCGGTCACAGGTTTCACAAGCGCCTTGAGTGCGGATGGCAAATCCCTGAATTTGACAAGTAAAAAGCCCCTGATGGCAGGCAGTTATAAGGTTGCGTGGCACGCGGTTTCGGTTGATACCCACCGTGTCAAGGGTAGCTTCACCTTCAATGTGAAGTGATCGCGTGATCGACGAGCTAATCGTTGCGGCGCGATTGGCGCTTTACGTCGATCTGATGCTTCTCTTCGGCCTGCCGCTGTTTGCGCTTTATGGACAGCGAGAGACCGAGCTGCTCCCATCGCCCGAAACGTCCCCGCGTTCCGTTTTGGCCATGTTGGCTACAATTGCTATTTTGCTCTCATGCCTTGGGTTGGCGGTCGCTTGTGCAGCGATGGCGGGAATGCCGATCATGGGTCTGGATAGCGCAACCGTGCAAATGGTTATCACCCAAACACCAATTGGCACCTCATGGCTGGTGCGGATGGCTGCACTGCTTGTTACCTTAGTGCTGATTGGTGTGTTCATATCCAAGTCGAGAGTCAAAGCCCTAACAGCACTATCGCTGACAACGGGCATCGCACTGGCGACTTTGGCTTGGGGTGGGCATGGGGCCGCCAGTGAGGGTGTTGTCGGGACAGGGCATTTGATAGCCGATATTGTCCACCTGTTAGCCGCTGGTGCCTGGCTTGGCGCACTTACCGTGCTCGGTTCGATGCTGTTCGGCTCCACCGAAAAAATGACCGACGACCATCTCAGGCTAACCCACCGCGCCTTAGAAGGCTTTTCCGTTGCGGGAACGATCATCGTCGCGCTCGTTATCGTATCGGGTTTGGTGAACAGTTATATGCTCATCGGGCCGCAACACATCCTGTCACTACCTGCATCACTTTACGGAAAATTGTTCGTCATCAAAATGGCTCTGTTCGGACTTATGCTGGCGTTAGCAGCGATCAACCGCTTCCGCCTGACACCAGCCTTACGTCAATCCATCGCGTGCAGTGAGCCATCAATAGCCCTCGCAATGTTGAGACGGAGCCTAATGTTTGAATTGAGTGCCGCTATTGCCATTCTTGGTATCGTCGCATGGCTCGGAACGCTTGAGCCGCCAATGTCGATGTAGATTGACGCTGTATGGGTTTTGTCACTACCGTTCAGACTGTATGTTAACCGCCCTTCGATGATAAAATATCGAAAATTAGGGAACCAGAATGAATCCAATTGAAGCCTTGAATCGATCTGCTTTTCTGTGGGTCAACGCGAGTGGGGAGACGCCCGCATGGGCGATCAAGCTCGCCAGCATTATCGCTGATGATTTTATCCTGTTGATCCCGCTCCTTTTGATTATGCTGTGGCTTTGGGGTGACGACGTAAAGCGCAATGTCACA
>JAYVZY010000246.1:0-1743 GCA_043782885.1 Sphingomonadales bacterium
AGGCTGCGCGCACGCAAATGCGCTTCCATCGCATCTGCCATATAATGAACATTCACGACAACGCGAGCGACTCCGGCCGCCGCGAGATGAGCGAAGACGTGATCAATAAGGGACTTCCCCGCGACGTCCACCAATGGTTTCGGCCGGGTCGCGGTCAGCGGACGCATCCGCTTTCCAAGCCCCGCCGCCATAACCATTGCGGTATCGGGCATATTATTTCGCATAAACCGTCCAAGCTGCCGCACGCATATCTGTTGTAATGTTCGCGTCAAACCATTCTTTGACGGGCGCAAGCGCAGGGTGTGCTAAATCGCGCTCCAGATAGCCCCACACACGCGATTGAAACGCGCGGTAATGCGGCTTATTGTCGCGCTTCCAAAGACGCGTAAAAATGCCAAGAATTTTCACGTTCCGTTGCGCCCCAAGAATATGATAAACATCAATAAAATTCTGCGAATATTGCGCTAAGCTGTTATAATAGCTTAACATATCTCTCTCTATTGTAGCCGAAACGTCTCGTCTGGCATCCTGTAGCATCGACACCAGATCATAGGCCGGGTGTCCCACCAGTGCATCTTGAAAATCGAGCAAGCCGAGAGCGCTGAGCCCGTCAACAAACCCCTCGCGCCCGTCAAGAAGCATGATATTTTCCGCGTGATAGTCCCGCAATACCGTCACCGATCGGCTGGTGTCGGTCAGGACTGTCGTGAACACGGCGTCCCATGCCTGTTTGAAGCCCTGAGCATCAACGTCAATCGCCAGGGCGGGGCAATACCACTCCGTGAACAACGCCACCTCACGAAGGTAGACCTTTGCATCGTAAAGCGGGAGGGCCATTGCAGGCTTGGTGTGCAGCTCTGCAAGCAACGAGACGACGCCACGATAAAGCGTCGCTTCACGCGTCGGATCAGCATCGATTGCCTCGCGCATGCGCGCATTGCCAAAATCCTCAATCAATACGAGGCCGCGCGCCAAATCTTGAGCATAAATGCGCGGCCCATTGAACCCTTGCGCGCACAACCACTCCGCGATTTCAATGAACGGACGCGGGTCTTCATGTGGCGGCGGCGCGTCCATCAGCACGGCGCGTTTGTTGTCGCGCGTCACGCGGAAATAGCGCCGGAATGAGGCGTCACCAGCCAGCGGCGCGATCACAGCGCCAGCCCAGCCCGCTTGAGCTAAAAAATCATGCGCCCCCTCGGGCGGTGTCACGGAAATGGCCATCGATCTTTCCAAGCGGGCGGCACGTCCGCTGTCAAGCGTCGCGCATCATTTGCGATAATTTCAAGGGTGAGCGCAAGTGCGCCGGGCCATCCACAACCAAGCCGTTCAGGCCATTCGATGAGCAGAGCACCATCGTGTAGTGCGTCATCGAGCGTCAACTCCGCAACCTCCCGCGAATCATCCAGCCGATAGAGATCGACGTGCCAGATCGGCATTCTTACCTCCGGCGGCGTATAGGGAATGACAAGCGGATAACTCGGGCTTGGCACGTCCCCCATAAAGCCCAGCGCGCGCAACACTCCGCGCGCAAACGTCGTTTTGCCGGCACCGAGGCTTCCAGCTAACGTCACGACGTCCCCCGCACGCATCTGCGCCGCCAATCGCGCGCCGACTGCCAACGTCATGGCCTCATCGGTCAGTACCATTAGCGTGGCAACTCCACCGAGACCGCAGTGCCCTGCCCCGGCTCTGAAACGAGGGTTAATGTCCCGCCATGCGCTTCCACAAATTGACGGGCGA
>JAYVZY010000247.1:0-7060 GCA_043782885.1 Sphingomonadales bacterium
CCGCATCACCGCTAAGTCGCAGACGACAATCCCCCGGGCCGTGCGTGCGGCACTGGGCGTGGGGCCGGGCGATAGCGTGGCCTATGAAATCCGCGATGATGAAGTGGTGATGAAGCGCGTGGCCAAACCCGCGCCCGACATGTTCCTCGCCAATTTCTCAACCTTTACGGAATGGTCATCGGAAGCAGACAGCGCCTATGATGTCCTTTGAGGTTGGCGACATTATCACTGTTGACTACCCCCATGTGGAAACGAATGAGATTAAACGGCGCCCGGCTCTTGTCGTGTCCGCGTGCCCGATAGGGCCTGTCGGATTTGTTCTGTGGGCCGTGATGATCACCAGTGCAGCCAATCGTCGCTGGCCGGGGGATGTTGAAATCGGTGATCATGTGGCGTTGGGGCTGCCGATACCATCAGTGGTTCGCACCGAAAAAATCGCTACACTCGAATGTGCGGGAGCGGAGAGAGTCAGTCGGGCGCCGACGCCGCTACTTGCGGAAATCAGGAGCCGAATGTCTGATTACCTTGGGATGGGTGGGGCTGGATAGGGATAGGCAATTTGAGAGTATGGAGGGTATTGCACCTGTCGTCGTAATCCTGTCTGGATCTCAAAATCAAGTTTGGGCTGACCGGGTGGTGTCACTCGGCTCTAAATCCATTATCGGCTGACGTAGATGGTCAAGCGTCACACCATTTGAAGCGATATTAGGGAGAAATTCATTCTGCCACCAAGCAGAGATTTCAGGAAATGTTCTCCAACCTCCGGGCTTCCAATCTTCAGGGTAACTATGTCTATTGAAGGCATAATCTGAGTGGTCAATGGCGTGCTGTAACCAATTAGGTCGCTTCAGAACTTCAAGTGCAATTAAGCGAGCACACATGTCTTGACGCCACACAGACGCCCCTGCAAGTCGCTTCGATAGCGCACGGGCGTAGTTACAGACGCTCATTAAAATATGAGCCTGCCCACTCGATAATGAGGTGGCTGAGATATGATAAAACCAAGCTACTGTATCGATTTGGCGTGGTGTTGGCAGTGAGTTATCACCTGAGGAATTCGGTATGGGAAGCTCGAACTGAATCGTGACTTGTCCCAATCCACCGTTCAATACAAAATCTGCCGTTGCAGTTTCTCTGGTGTCATATCTTTGTGACACCGTTGGCAACTCGCTTTCACGTCCAGTCGCTCGAAGCCAGTCTTTTTCTGCTCTGACACGAGCCTCAAGTAATTCTAACTCTGTAGGTTTTCTAACATATTTCCTAGCCATTGCCGGTGCCCTGGAATTGCAAGAATATGCTGTTTAACTTAAACCACCGTCGCCAGCAAATACATCTGCCTTAAATCATCCACCGGCTTCAAGCGGCCATCTGCCGCCTCATAATGCCAGAACGTCCAGCCATTACACGATGGTGCGCCCTGCAAAATCGCGCCCAGTTTATGGAGCGAACCAACTTCAAGCCCACACACCAATGATCCATCCGCGCGCACTGTCGCTTGCCAGCGGCGCTTCACATCCCACACGCTCGTCCCCGGCGCGATGTATCCCGTTTCCACCAGCGTGCCGAACGCCACCCTTGGCGCAGCGGTGGGTGATTGCATCGTCGTCACCGCGCTCTCGTCCAACGGCAGGGCCGCCGCGATGCGCTCTTGTGCCACATCAACATAAGCCGGCTCGCGCTCGATGCCGATGAAGTGCCGGCCGAGGCGCTTGGCCACCGCGCCCGTCGTGCCTGTGCCGAAGAACGGGTCGAGCACGACATCGCCGGGCTTGGTGCAGGCGAGCAGGATGCGGTAGAGCAGCGCCTCGGGCTTTTGCGTCGGGTGCGCCTTGGTGCCGCCGCGCTTGATCCGCTCTTGCCCGCCGCAGATCGGGAAGCTCCAGTCCGAGCGCATTTGCAGCTCGTCGTTCAGCGTCTTCATTGCGCGATAGTTGAAGGTGTATTTTGAGGTCTCGCTGGTGCTCGCCCAGATCAGCGTTTCGTGCGCGTTGGTGAAGCGGGTGCCCTTGAAATTGGGCATTGGGTTGACCTTGCGCCAGATGATGTCGTTGAGAATCCAGAAGCCCTCATCCTGCAGCGCGGTGCCGACGCGGAAGATGTTGTGGTAGCTGCCGATCACCCAGAGCGAGCCGTTCGGCTTGAGGATGCGGCGCGCTTCTTTCAGCCAGGCCTTGGAGAAATTGTCATAGTGCGTGAGGGTGTCGAACTTGTCCCAATCATTATCGACGGCATCAACGCGCCCACCCTCGGGCCTGAACAGATCGCCACCGAGTTGGAGGTTATACGGCGGATCGGCGAACACCATATCGATGCTGGCGGCGGGGAGCGAGGCCATCGCATTGATGCAATCATCCATCAGGATTTGATTGAGCGGGAGGTTGTGAACCTCAACCGTTTCCGCCTTTTTAATCTTCGTCAACACGCCCATAAATCATCCCAATTCTGCACAGAGAACCCGCATGAATCCTCGGGAGTCTGTCGTCAAGTGCAGTGGTTAACGCAAATGGTTAACGAATTGGTAAACGCGGTGAGAACGAAATGAGTCCCCCACAAGGGGTTGGGGTGGCGCTGGGATGAGGGACTCAACCCGTTGTGGGGACTCGATTCGTCGCATTTTTTTGGGTGTGGCGCGTTACGGCGCGAATACCGTCCCAGTCCAGCGCCATTTCTGCATACCGGCAAAGGCACTTGCACTGATCTCTGATCGGGAATGGAGCAGGGCGAGTTCGTCTCCGAGCAGGGTTTGGCCCGCTTGCAGGCCCGCTACATTCATGAGACGCGACCAGCTATCGTTTGTTGGCCCGCCCACGATGGGCACGGCACCTGCCAGACTGTATCCGGCGACGGCGAGTATTGGGCCGATCATCACCATCGACGCGGCGCTGATGGTTGTGGACGATATCGTCTGTCCTGTGAGTTGCAGCGCATCATAATCAGCCGCCGGAACCGCAACGGTGCCGCCGGTGCTGCGCGCGGCAAGCGCGTAGGGATCAGTCGTGCCCGTCTTACGGATAAGCGCCAGCGTATCAGTAGCTGGGTTCGCCAGTGCCTGGCTGGGCGCTACCCGCAGCACGCGGCCGATGTAATCGAGCGGATCAGGCGGTTGGCTGACACTGCCGCCAGCCACCGGCAACGATAGCGGCCCGGAGAGTAGTGGGAGCATGCAGCCGCGATCATGCAGTGCTGCAAGTGCTGCTTGAAGCGGATCATAAAAATCGGTTCGCACCATGACCGTGACGGGAAGCCCCGCTTGCGCTGGCCCAGTCGGGCGATCATTGATGATGGCACGAAAGCCGAGCGCTGTCGCGGGCGCGGTCCACCCAAGTTGCGGATTGGGGCCAGAAACGCCGAGAATACCAGCAAGCACCTGCGAGCGCATCTCGATTTCGTTCAGGTCGGTCAACAGATTGAGATAACCGCCTATTTCAGAGATATTGCGCGGTGCGGGCACCCTTGAGTTGACGACATCACCTTCGAGCGCGATCCGGCGCAAAATGATGTTCTGTGCTTCGAGCGCGTCCGGCGAACTTGCGTTCCGAATAAGATCGAAAAAGGCAGCGGATGCTGATGTTGCGAAGGCGTCGCCTCCTGGTATTGGCGCAGGTGTTTGACTGCCACCCGATCCACCACTTCCAGTGCCTCCGGGTTGCGGAGACGGTGATGGCGATGGGCCGGGCGCAGGGTTTGGTGTCGGTGTAGGTCCGGGGCCATCGGGGGCTTCCGTGGGGCCGCTGCTCGGTTGCCCGGGAATTGCCTGAGTAACGGTTCCGCTTGCCATTTGCGCGACAGTGAGCTGCATTCCCGGCTCGGCCATCCCCGGCTTCTGGTTTGGGTTTTGCGAAGACGTGGGGGAAATGGGAGCCCTAGCCGCAGCTGGGCGAGGCTTTTGTGCTGTGTTGCTTGTCATATCATCACCTATTCAGAAATTGAGGGGGTATGAGTCTGTGTCACGCGGGAACGGGGCCGCCAGCGGGGGCAGGTGTTGAGACGGGGGCAGGGGAGCCGCCTGCACCACCACCAGCTCCGCCGCCTGCGCCACCGGCAGCGCCACCAGCAGCACCACCACCGCCAGCGCCACCGCCATCTGCTCCGCCTGCGGCCCCGCCTGCGCCAGGGCTGCCCGTCTTTCCGCCTCCTGCCGTTGAGCCCGAACCACCACCGGCTGATCCGGTATCTTTACCATTGGCGGCGGCGGCAGCGCTGGAACCTGCGTTGGGATTGCCACCATATATTCCGCCCACGATGTTGCCAGCTGTAGCGATAACCTGCGATTGCAGATCCTTGCTGGTTTTGAGGGCATCAGCACGCGCCGAGTTTGACACGTTCTGGGCATTGCCGAGCAAGGTTGCCAATTGGGACGCTCCAGTCAGCTCAGTCGCAAAGTCTTTCTGGCTCGCCGCATCTTTGCTCAGTGCTTGCAGCAAGCTGGTATCAGGGGCTGGGGCCGTGAGCACGTTGTTGATGAGCGATGGCAAAGTGGTGAGCGAGTTCGGTGCCGTGACACCCTGAAGCAGCGAAGGTGATCCCGTCGGCAATGTGACCGGAGAGATTGTTGGCGCGGTATCGGCCGGGGAATCTTGCCAATTCCAGAAGCGTGTCAGATCGATCTTCTCTGCCGAGGAGCAATGGCCCAAGACGGCCTCGCCAAGTACACCGCGCGTTGGCAGCGCGATTGTGGATCGCGGCGGGACGAAAGAGGCCTGCTGATAGGCGAGCAACTGGTTGGTGATTTCGGCTGGATCAATCGCCTGACCATCATTTCCGGCGGCCATCGCGAGCGCCTTGGGGATGATGAACGGCATGATCATGGAGTTACCGAAATAGCCAATCACTCGGTTTTCGACGCAATTGAGCAGCGGCACCATCTGGCTGGCATCCGCCAAGCCTCCGGTTGGCACACCGATGGTGTAGCCCTCAAGCAAAACGGCGCGTTCCAGCGCACTCATTGATGCCCATACCGCTTGCGAGTAGCGCATCGTATTGCGCACGATGTGCTGCACCGTCTTCTCAATTTCGAGAATTTCCTGATAGCGTAGCACGGGTGCAAGCTGAAGTGCAGGGACAGGGTAAGGATCCTGCGTGAGCTCGATCCCCGATATCCCTCCCGTCGCGTATTGCTCAGGTGCTGTTCCACTCGCTTCGACGAGCAATGCCGAGAAGGAGAAAATCATCGGCCCACCGAGGAACGATTCGAGTGAACCGGGGTCAATAAAGACGGTTTCTCTGCGGGTATTGGCTGCATCACTCAATATGCCGCCAAGCGCCGCACCAATCGCGGAAGACGGCAGGCCAAAGCTCGCATTTATAGCGTTTAGCTCCGCTTGTGCGGCGGAGATAAGGGTATAGCTTACGGGCCGGAAACTTCGGCTTATTTCAAAACCAACGATGGAACTTCGGTTCATCGTTAAGGGGATCGTCATCGCTCCGGTGACGGTGCCCCCCGAAGTCTGACGCTGCTGCATCAGCCATTTTTGCAAATCCTCTTTGGTGGAGAATTGATCTTGCGGGATGATCGGAGGCGGAGATGCAGAGTGGATTAGCCGCACTGGGCCCAAGCGAGTGCCGCGCTTGGTGACGGCAGTAATGGAAATATCTTCGTTCGGCACAAACGTTCCGGTCAGCGAGAAATTGATCACATCCCCTGCGGTGCCGCCAAAAGGCTCTACCGTCGCCGTCGGATCAGCCGCAAACTGAGTGAGCAGGTTCAGGCCATATTGGTATTTACGCGGCAATGAGAAGCTAAGAATATCGGCATGCTTGATGATGCTCGCATAGCGCCGCAAAACGTCCGGCCGGCTCGTGACCAATAGGGCGTCGCCCAACGTAAGTGGCTGACCTGGCGGTAAGAAGCGAACCACTTGCAGCGGTATCAGCACTGTCAATGTCAGGCCGTCGATAGCGGTTGTGACATCATACATTCGGAGCACTTCCCAATATTGCATGGTTAGCGCGCGGGTATGGTTGTGATTGGTGATGGTTTTGGTTGTAATCGACTGCGACTCACTGGCGCTTGCGATCCGCATACCTGTGCGCGCGGCCGACCGGCGCGCGTACGACGAATTCTGCGCCGAGCTATGCGTGGCCTGCGCAGCATTTTGCGCCACATCTCTTTGCCCTTGCAGCGAGCTGGCGCTTGTGCCGCTCGATGACGAACTCCCCGATCCGCCGCTCACCAAACCGAAAAAGCTGCCGCCAACGCTGGACGTCGAAGAATCAACCTGAAAGCTCGATCGGCCATTGATGACCTCGTTAAACGCTGAATTGAACGTTGCCGTGGTTGATGTATCGGCAGTTGCGCTTTGCAGCAGGGCTTGCTCCTCGCTGAAGCTCTCGCTCTCGAAGACCGCACTCGTATCGCGGCGCTCATAGATTGCGACCTGCTGTTGCTCGCCGGGGGCGAGCGGCAATGAATACACCAAATCTCCCAACGCAAGGCCTTTGAAAGTCCAGCGTTGCGCCATGTGCAAGACGTATCCGAGCCCTAGTGTGCCGGCCATCGGCACGGTCTCATCACCCGTGATATAGCCATATTCGTTGAGCCCCATGAGTCTGTCGCGATACCCGTCAACGCTGAGTGGCTGATCAATCGGCACACGATCAACGTAAGTCGTCACGACATTGGGATCAGAACCCGCGCCATTGTTGCTTGATGTGTAATGCGGCAAGAAATTGAATGAGCCGTCGGCAAGCCGCCACCGAAACGCGACATTGGCTATGCTCGCTCGCGGCTCGACCAGCCGATAGAAAATGCCATAAGGAAAACGGTCAACGGATTGATTGAGGCCAAATTTCAAAAGGCAGTCCTCATCATCCCCGATCCGAATGATTGGCAATTGCGCAGGATTGTCGAGTGGCGGCGGTGGCGCGGTCGTCGTCGGGGGAGGTGCCACAGCCTCTAATGCTGCAAGAATACTGACCGAAAGCGGAGACACAAACTGGGGCAACACGATCTGCCCCGCGAGGCCATTGCCAGCAATCTGGTCAAATGGAACGTTCACCATCACCGTAGCGGTTCCGCCGTGAATCGTGAGCACCAGACTGCCGCCAGATGGAAGCGCCG
>JAYVZY010000248.1:0-1728 GCA_043782885.1 Sphingomonadales bacterium
ATGGCTGGAACGAGCGATTGAGCGCATGCCGATCTTTGGCGAGGTCGGCATTCGCCGCATCGTTAACGGCGCGATCCCCCATACTCCAGACGGCGGGCCACTGCTAGGGCCAGCCGGTGGGCTCAGGAACTTCTGGCAGTGCTGCGGCACGTCTTTCGGGATCGCACAAGGAGGTGGTTCGGGTAAATACCTCGCGCAATCCATCGTTTATGGTGATGCCGACATCAATATGACCGAGTTTGATCCGCGCCGTTACGGTGCGTTCGCGGACGAAAACTATAGCCGCGCAAAGGTGTTCCTCGATTATCGCCTGACCTTCACGACGCGCTTGCCCGGCGAGGAGGAGCCGGACGGTCGGCCATGCAAGGTCTCTCCAATCCACGACAGACTGCAGGCAATGGGCGCAGTGCATAGCGAGACCTTTGGGTGGGAGCGACCAAAATGGTTCTCGCTTGATGGACGGGAAGAAGAGTCTGGCTATGGCCGGAACAATGTGTTTGAGGTTGTCGCCAAAGAGGTTCGTGCGGTCGCCGAGCGCGTTGGTGTGCTGGATCTCACAGGCTTTGCCAAATATGATGTGATCGGGGCAGATGCAGAAGCATTCCTCAACCGAATCTGCGCGAACCGGGTACCACGGAATGCCGGTGGGATCGGACTTGTTCATCCATTGTCCCGTCAAGGCCGGATTTACGGCGAGATGACGGTGACAAGACTGGCCGATGATCATTTCTACTGCCTCTCCGCCGCAGCGGCCGAACAGCGCGATTTTGATTTGATGATGCAGAGCCGACTGGCGAGCGAAGATGTCACGATCAACAACGTCACCGAAGATCGAGGAGTGCTGGTGCTGAGCGGCCCACGGTCGCGCGACCTGCTCGCCAAGCTCACCGACGCTGATCTCAGTAATGAAGGATTCCGATGGTTGAGTGGACAGGAGATCGTGATCGCGGGCTGCGCAGTGCGTGCGTTGCGCGTATCTTATATCGGCGAATTGGGATGGGAACTCCACCCGCTGACCGGTGATGTCGCCGCGCTCTATGATGCGATCTGGCACGCTGGTCAGCCGTTGGGGATCGTCAATTATGGGCTCTATGCGGTGAATACGATGCGGATGGAGAAGGGCTATAAGGCTTGGGGATCGGAGCTCACCAACGAACTGACGATGGTTGAGGCCGATATGGCCCGTTTCATCAAGCTCAAGAAAGACGATTTTGTTGGCAAACAAGCGTCGTTGGATGCACCATCCCGACCACTGCGTATTGTATACGGCGAGGTCGACGCACACTCGGTTGATGTGCGCGGAGCAGAGCCGTGCCTGATCGGCAACCAGTGCATCGGCCTTACCACGTCTGGAGGATATGGCCACCGGACGGGCAAGAGCCTCTTCTTCGCCTGCGTCGCGCCTGAACAGGCGGTGCCGGGGTCTACATTTGACATCAACCTTCAAGGCGTGGCGCGCAAAGCGACGGTGCTCGAACATCCGGTTTACGATCCCGACAATATGAAGATGAGGGCGTAAGGCATGGCGGAACTCCCCAAAAAAGCGCGCGTGGTGATCATCGGTGGCGGTGTCATCGGCTGCTCGATTGCCTATCATCTGACGAAAATCGGCTGGGATGACGTGGTGCTGCTGGAACGCAAGCAACTCACGAGCGGCACAACCTGGCATGCGGCGGGGCTGGTGGGGCAATTGCGGCCATCCATCAATATGACAAAACTCGCCAAATA
>JAYVZY010000249.1:0-5356 GCA_043782885.1 Sphingomonadales bacterium
CTCCGCCCCCGCCTGCCTCGGTTGTCACACGGACAATGCGGCCGCGCGCGGTCCGACGTTTCAGATCAACGATGGCGTGGGCTGTGAGGCGTGCCACGGCGGCGCGCGCGGCTGGATTGAGAGCCACCGTGTTGTCGGGGCTACTCACGCCGGCAATGTCGCGCATGGCATGATGGCGCTGGAGAATCCGACGGTGCGCGCCAACAATTGTCTTGATTGCCATTATGGATCGACCAAGCCGGGGCAGTTTGTGACGCACAAGATCATGGCGGCGGGCCACCCGCGCGTCTCGTTCGAGCTTGATCTGTTCAGCGCGTTGCAGGCGCATCATAATGAGGATGCCGACTATATTGCGCGCAAGGGTCGCCCGAGTTCAATGCGCTTTTGGGCCGTGGGGCAGGCGATGGCGATTGAGCGATCGTTGAGCCTGTTCACCAGCCCGCAGCACGGCAGCGAGGGAGCGTTTCCGGAGTTTTATTTCTTCGATTGCCACTCATGCCATCGCCGTATTCAGGATAATCTGAGCTTTAGCCCGACGGTGCTGGATAACCCTGCGCGGCCAATTCCGCCGGGCACGCCGCCGTATAACGATGAGAATATGATCATGCTTTCGGCAGCCGCAAAGGTCGCCGCGCCCGAGCTTGGACGGCACTTTGATGCGGATGCGCGAGCGTTCCATGCGGCGCTAGCGCGGGATCGGCAGAGTGCGCTTTCGGCGGCGGGGCGGTTGCGCGGGAGTGCGACTGCGTTGGCGCGCGCCTTCTCTGCGACCGATTTCACCCGCACCCAGATGTTCGCGATCCTCGACATGATCTCAGGAGAGGCGATCAGCCCGCGCTTCACCGATTATACGGGCAGCGCGCAATCGGTGATGGCAGTCGATACGCTGCTCAACGCATTGGTTAAGGACGGCGCGGTCTCGCCCGAAACAGCCGCCAATGCACGGCCCGCGATCAATCAGGCCTATTCAGCAGTGAAAGACCCGAACGATTATCGCCCCGCCGCCTTCCGTGCCGCCTTGGGGAGTGCGGTGCGCAGCATCCGGGGGCTGAAATGAGACTGGTGGCGCTCGTCACCGCCTGTGCGCTCATCGTGAGCAGCTGCGGCGGCGATGGCGGCACCAGCCCCGCTGCGACACCGGTAACACCCGCAACCCCGATAACCGTATACACCGTGCCCGCCCAAGTCTCGCTTAGCGTGGGCGATGTGCAGCAGGTGATCGCCCAAGCCGCATCCGAGGCAACTGCGCGCGGGCTGCCCGCCGTGATCGCCGTCACCGATCGCGTCGGTAACGTGCTTGCGGTGTATCGGATGACGGGCGCGCGGGCGACAGCCACCACCTCCGCCGCGCCCAATGGCGTGAATATGGATGCGCAGAATGTCACCTTCCCCGCCGAAGCAGGCGCGATTGCGAAGGCGGTGACGGGGGCGTATCTCTCTTCTGGCGGCAATGCCTTCTCCACGCGCACCGCAAGCCAGATTGTGCAGCAGCATTACCCGCCGTCTCCCAGCAGCAATAATCTGAGCAGTGGACCGCTGTTCGGCGTGCAGTTCAGCCAATTGCCCTGCTCTGATCTCAACGCGCGGTTCGGCGCTGCGGGCACAAGCGCGTTGATCGGGCCGAAGCGGTCACCGCTTGGGCTGGCCGCTGACCCCGGCGGGTTTCCGCTGTATAAAAATGGTGTGCTGGTCGGCGGTGTCGGGGTGATGGCCGACGGTGTCTATGGTTTTGATCCGAACATTCAGGACATTGACAGCCCGAATGATGAGGAGTTTATCGCGCTTGCGGGAACGATTGGCTTCGACGCGCCAGCCACTATCACGGCCGACCGGATCACCGCAGGCGGCGTTTCGTTGCGCTATTCAGATGCGACGATGGCAGGCTTCAAAGCCACCGCTACAACGGCCTTTTCCGCGCTCCCCGGCGCGCTCGTTGGCGTAACGGGCTATGCCAGTGGGGGCGTGATCGCAGGTAGCGCTTACGGTAGCGAGGCTTCCGGCATCCGCGCCTCCACCGCCGCTGAATTCTCCAACCGCGACGCGTTCGTGTTGACCGATGGCGGGGGCAATGATCGCTACCCGATCAGGGCGGGCACCGACGCCGCCGCCGTCGCTTCGCCGCTCTCCGCTGCGGAGGTGAAGGCGCTGCTGGAAGAGGCATTCACAATCATGAGCCGGTCGCGCGCCCAGATTTTTCAGCCGCTGGACAGCCGCGCGCAGGTGTCGATCACCGTGGTTGATACCTATGGCACCGATCTCGGCCTTGTCCGCGCACCCGATGCGCCGCTGTTCGGTATCGATGTGGCGCTGCAAAAGGCACGCACGGCGGCCTTCTTCTCGCACCCGCAAGCAGCGAACCTTCTGCTCGCCAACCCGAGCGCGGATGTGAAGGCGATGGTGGCGGCGTATCGCAGCTTTGTGAATGAACCTAACGCGCTCACCGGAACCTTCGCTTATTCCGCCCGCGCGCATGGGTTGCTCTCGCGGCCCTTCTTCCCCGATGGCGAGGACGCGCGGCCCAATGGGCCATTTTCCCGCCCAATTGTGCAGTTCAACCCTTTCTCCACAGGGCTGCAATCAGCGCTGATCATCGGCAATATCGGTGCGCATCTGGGTTATGTGACGGGCGCGTCCGCTACCGATACGCCCGCGCGCTGCACCGCCACGCCCGCCGTCAATGGCGCGCAGAACCCGCTCCAGAACGGCATCCAAATCTTCCCCGGCGCGGTGCCCATCTATCGCGGAAACGTATTGGTCGGCGCGTTGGGCGTGTCCGGCGACGGCGTGGATCAGGATGACATGATCGCCTTTCTCGGTGTGAATAACGGCGCGAAAAATGTCGGCAGCATCAACAATGCACCCCTTGCGATCCGCGCCGATCAGATCACCGTGCCGCTTACGGGGGTCGCGCCCGTGCGCTTGCTCTACGTAAATTGTCCGTTCGCACCGTTCCTCGATACGGCGGCTCAGAACGTCTGTCAGGGGCTGTAGTGGCGGTGCTGGCGACCCTGTTGGCGCTTGCCGCTACCGAGCCGCCACCGCGCTTTGAAACCGTGTCGACCGCTGCCGCACCCGAGTGTGCGCCTCTGCCTGAAGCCGCGCCCGACGCGAACGCTGAAGGTGCCGTCCTCAAAGGTCGCCGCCGTCCCGGCACACAAAAGCCGCTTCCCGATCGCATCGACCAAACGAACATCGGCGCGGTGCACCCACCTCCACCCGAGGCGTTCCCGACCGATGAATTCCCCGTGCCAGACCGCTGGCGGCTGATCCAATCATTGGGCGTGGTGAAGGAACATTGGTTCGATCCCTATCATCAGAACACCTATAAGGGAGATCGCCCGATCCGGAAAAAGCCGCCGTGGTTGCCAATCAAAGGCGATGATTGGTTTCTGGAACTAAATGGCATCAGTGATACGGTGATCGAGCCGCGCAGCTTTCCGCAGCCGGTGGGCGCGGCCACCACGCAGCGGCCCGGCAGCCTCGATAATTTCGGGCGGGCAACTTCGGATGTCTTCTCTCAAACGTTCATCGTCGGCGCGGCGTTGATCAAGGGCAGCACCACCTTCAAGCCGCCGGAGATGGAATATCGTGTCGCGCTGGCCTTCAATGCGAATTACGTCACCGCCTCCGAGCGCGGCATTCTCAACGTGCGCCCGAGCGCGCCAACGCACCGCTTCGATCATTTTGTCGGCGTGCAGGAATTGTTCGTTGATCGCCACCTGACGAACACGTCAGATCGCTACGATTTCATGTCATTGCGTGTTGGTATCCAGCCGTTTCAGGCCGATTTCCGGGGCTTTTTGTTCAACGATGATCAGCTCGGCGTGCGGCTGTTTGGCAATCGGGATGACAACCGTTTTCAGTTCAATCTCGCGGCCTTCTGGCGACTGGAGAAGGACACCAACAGCGGCCTAAACAATGTGACGACCGCGCCGCGCAAGGATTATGTCTTCATCGCCAATCTGTTCCGGCAGGATTTTCCGGTGGTGGGTGTCACCAGCCAAATCTCCGTCAATTATAACATGAACCGCGAGGCCAATGACATTCATTATGACAAGAACGGTTTCCCCGTTCGGCCTGCGCTCATCGGAAATATCCGTGGGCGGAATTATGATGTGGCGTATCTCGGCTACAGTCTGGATGGCCATTTCGGGCGGGTGAATTTGACAGCCGTAAGCTATCTGGCGCTGGGGCGCGACCGCAACAATATTTTTACCGGAAAGCCTGCCAATATCCGCGCCGATTTCTTCGCCGCCGAGCCGAGTATGGATTTCAACTGGGTGCGCGTGCGGCTGTCCGGCCTCTATGCCAGCGGCAATAACAACCCTTATGGCAATACTGAAGGCGGATTTGACGCCATATCGGAGAATCCGATCTTCGCAGGGGCGGACACGAGCTATTGGATCAGGCAATCGATTCCGCTGGTTGGCGGTGGCGGCGTGGGGATCAGCGGTCGCAATGGTGTGCTCAATTCGCTTCGGACGTCGAAGGATGAGGGGCAATCGAACTTCACCAATCCGGGCACGATCCTGCTCGGCACGGGCGCGGATTTTGATCTGACACCCAAGTTCCGCATCTCCGCCAACATCAATCATCTCTGGTTCGAGAACACCGCCGTGCTGCAAGTGCTGCGCAACGAGGGGAGCATCCCGCGCTCGATCGGCTGGGATGTCTCGGGCGCGGTGATCTGGCGGCCCAAGGCAATCCAGAATGTCGTGTTGCGCGCGTCGGCTGCGGCGCTGCTTCCGGGCAAGGGCTTTAACGACCTGTTGACTGACAAGGGTCGCGATAAGGCTTATTATTCAGTTCTATTCAACACGATTTTGAGCTTTTGACAATGAAACGCTGGCTCCTCCTTCTCATGATCCTCGCGGGCGGTGCGGGCCTGCGCGCGTCGGAAGAGAAGCCGCAGAATGTGCATTATGTTACCGCGCCTTCGGCGCCGGTGGAGCAGAGCAAAGATGCCGCCGCTACCAAGAGCGCCGGCTGCATCTCTTGCCACTCCGCGTCTGACGCCTGGACGATGCACAAATCAGAGGCGGTTCACCTCGGGTGCACCGATTGCCACGGCGGAAATGCCACGGTGCACCTCACAAACCCGAACCTGAAACCGACCGATGCGGCCTATATCCAAGCCCGCAACGCCGCGCATATCCTTCCGCGCTTCCCCAAGGCTTGGGGCTGGCCATCGTCCGCTAATCCGCAGCGCAGCTATACGTTGCTTAACAAAGAAGCGCCCGAATATGTGCGCTTCGTCAACCCGTCTGATTATCGCGTGGTGCGGCAGAGCTGCGGCGCGTGTCATCTTGACACTATCGAGGCGGCGGAACGCTCGTTGATGTCCTCGGGCGCGATG
>JAYVZY010000250.1:0-3712 GCA_043782885.1 Sphingomonadales bacterium
GCCCGCGAGCTCATCGCGTGCCCGATGTGTGGCGATACCCGCATCACCAAGGCGCTCATGGCACCGAATATCGGCGCAAAGAGCAATACGCTGCCCTCATCCATGACACCGTCGTCGGTTGCCGTCGCAAAGCCCGCACCCAGCGCGCCGGAAGCAAAGGCAATGCTCGCCGCACTCGCCAAAGCGCAAGCGACGATGCTGGAGAAATCCACTTGGGTTGGCCGTCAGTTCGCCAGCCAAGCGCGCGCGATGGATGCAGGTGAGGCAGATCACGCCAGTATCTATGGCGAGGTAACGCCAGCAGAAGCGCGCGAATTGGTTGAGGATGGGATTGGCGTGATGCCGCTTCCCTTGCCGGTAACGCCACCAAAACAACTGAACTAAGCGACTGAAAAGGCGCCTGTCGCTTCATCAAGCACGTGCAACTTACCCTCGGAAATCGCGAACCATGCGCCGCGCAACCGCAGCCGACCATCGGCTTCACGCTCGCGAATGCAGGCAAAGCTGCGCAGGTTCGCAAGGCTGACCTTTACGGTCTCGTGCTCCAGCTCGGTTGTCGCGTGGTGGCCGTGTTCCGCGACAACAGCATCGCGCGCCTCATCCAGCAGATCGATCCAATGCGCGATGAAGCCGCCCTCACCGGGCTTGGCATGTTCAAATTGACGAGAGAGCGCGGCCGCGATGCCACCGCATTGGCCGTGACCGAGCACGATGATCTCTTCCACTTCGAGTTGCGTGACGGCAAATTCCAGCGCCGCCGAAACGCCATGCCGCCCTCCGCCCAACTCAAATGGCGGCACAAGGTTGGCGACGTTGCGTACCACGAACATCTCGCCGGGGGAGGTGTCGAAAATGGTTGAGGGGTCAACGCGGCTATCGGAACAGGCAATCACCATCACTTTGGGTGATTGCCCTTCTGCCAACTCCGCCCAGCGAGCGCGCTGGCGCTGCCAATCTGTTTGGCGGAAGCGATGATAGCCTTGAAGGAGCGCAGTAAAATCAGACATGACCCGCCTTATGCACAACAGACTTGGACATTGCGAGCGCGAATCGCTATCGGGACGGAATGACCGTTATGACATCTCCCTCCGCGCCAGAGCGTATTCGCAAGCCGGATTGGATCCGCGTGAAAGCACCCACGTCGGTGGGCTTTGCCGAGACCAAAGCGCTGATGCGCCGCCTCAATCTCGCCACCGTATGCGAGGAAGCTGCCTGCCCGAATATTGGCGAGTGCTGGACGAAAAAGCACGCCACGGTGATGATTCTCGGCGATACTTGCACGCGTGCGTGCGCATTCTGCAACGTGAAGACGGGCATGCCGAAGGCGGTAGACTTGGCCGAGCCGCAGCATGTTGCCGATGCAGCGGCAGAGCTCGGCTTGGCGCATATTGTTGTTACGTCGGTTGATCGGGATGATCTGACCGATGGCGGGGCATCGCAATTTGTGAAGGTGATTGAGGCGCTACATCGCACAACGCCGTCCACCACGATTGAAATCCTCACGCCCGACTTCAGGAACAAATCGCAAGCGGCCGTGGAAGCGATCATCACCGCGCGCCCCGATGTGTATAACCATAATCTAGAGACCGTGCCGCGCCTTTACCCCACCATCCGTCCTGGCGCGCGCTATTACGCGTCGCTGCGGTTACTGGAGAGCGTGAAGCGGCATGATGCCAGCATTTTCACCAAATCGGGCGTGATGCTGGGGCTGGGGGAAGAGCGCATGGAAGTGCATCAGGTGATGGACGATATGCGCTCGGCGGATGTCGATTTCCTCACGATGGGCCAATATCTCCAACCCACGCCGCGCCACGCCAAGGTTATCGAATTTGTGCCGCCTGCTGGGTTCAATGCCTATGCGGCGATTGCGCGGGCGAAAGGCTTTTTGCAAGTGGCATCGTCGCCACTCACACGTTCTAGCTATCACGCTGATGCTGATTTCGCGCAGATGCGCACTGCACGCGCGGCGCTCTTGGCGAAAGTAAATGCCTAAGCATCATGAGGTTAGAGCGCTGCCGTATAGCGCCACACAAATGTATGATCTCGTCATCGACGTTGCGCGCTACAACGAATTTCTGCCTTGGGTGAGCGCGGTGCGGGTGCGCTCCGATAGTGAAACGGAGATGGTTGCCGATTTGATCGTGGGTTTCAAAGCGATCAAAGAGCGCTTCACGTCGCGCGTAACGAAGACGCGCGATCATTCAGTGCATGTCGATTACATCGATGGACCGCTGAAATTCCTGCGCAATGAGTGGCATTTTGAAGACGATGGGGCTGGAGGCTGCCGCGTTGATTTCATGGTGGAGTTCGCGTTCAAAAACCGTTTGTTTGAAGCCATCGCCGGGCAAATGTTCGATCACGCTTTGCGACGGATGATTGGCGCGTTTGAAGCGCGTGCGGGTGCGCTTTATACCACCGATCCCGGCATCAGCAATTCCATGGCAATCAACGCCGCCTGAAGCCTGATTGGCCCACGGCCGATGTCGCCGAACTGCTTCGTATCGGCCAAAACCTCTTTCGGATCGGCGCCGCGCCGCGCGCGCGCGAACACAACGGTTCCAACCGGTTTCTGCGCGCTGCCCCCCGCTGGCCCCGCAACGCCGGTAATCGCCACGGTGACATCAGCGTCCGATCGCTTGAGCGCTCCTTGCGCCATCGACCACGCAGTAGCGACAGATACGGCACCAAAGGTGGAGATAATATCCTGATCTACCCCTAAATGCGCCATTTTTGCGCCGTTGGCATAAGTGATGAAGCCCGCTTCAAACACGTCGGAAGACCCCGCAATCTCAGTGAGTGCCGCCGAGACGAGACCACCGGTGCAGCTTTCCGCGACTGCGATCCGTCGCCCAGCCGCACGGTTAGCGTCCAGCACACGGATGGCAGCGGCGATCAGTTCGGGCGGCAAGTTGTCCGTCATCGGTTAAATCCTAATTGTCGCCACGGCTTGCGCAGCGATACCTTCACCACGGCCGGTGAGTCCCAGGCGCTCGGTTGTTGTCGCCTTAACACTCACTTGATCTACACCCAAACCCAGCATTGCTGCAATCGCCGCGCGCATCGCATCCCGATGGGGACCAATTTTGGGTGCTTCGCAGATAATTGTGACATCTACGTGATCGATCGCGCCGCCCTTGGCCATGATCACATCGCGCGCGTGTTCGACAAAACGGTGCGAGGCCGCGCCGCGCCATTGCAGATCGGATGGCGGAAAATGGCTGCCGATGTCGCCCTCGGCGCATGCGCCCAATAGCGCATCTGTCAGCGCGTGGAGCGCAACATCGGCGTCGGAATGCCCAGAGAGCCCTTTATCATGCGGCACCTTTACGCCGCATAGCCACAGCTCCTCACCCGCTTCCAGCCGATGCACGTCAAAACCCATGCCGGTGCGTGAGGTGCGGCGGCTGGCAAGCAATGCCTCTGCGCGCACGAAATCCGCAGCTTCGGTAACTTTTTCCAACGCAGCGTCTCCCTCAACTTGAATCACATCAAACCCTTCCGCTCGGGCCATTTGCGCGTCATCCGTCGGCGGAGACCGCTCGCCCGCCCGGCTCAGATAGTGACGATGGGCCGCTAGGATGGCATCAAAGTGAAAGGCTTGCGGTGTCTGCACGCGCACGAGCGCAGACCGATCAACAACGTCTCCCAATGTGTTTACATGCCCGTCAGGGGCAGCATCAGAGCGCTCAGACACAGCCAGCGTGTCAACGCA
>JAYVZY010000251.1:0-6760 GCA_043782885.1 Sphingomonadales bacterium
ATGAAAAGCAACACCGCCCTCAATATCGCGCTATGGGCTGCGCAGATTTTGCTCGCCGCCGCTTTTGGCCTGTTTGGATCGATGAAGGCGATGCAACCACTCGATCAAGTTGCGCAGATGATGAAATGGGTGCCCACCATGTCGCCGCTGTTCGTGCGTACTTTAGGCACGCTCGAAACGCTCGGCGCGATTGGGCTGATTCTGCCCGCATTGCTCCGCATTCAGCCGAAACTGACGGTTACGGCAGCATTGTGCTTCATCGTGCTACAGGTGCTCGCCGTCTCGCTGCACGTGTCGCGCGGCGAATTCTCCCCGCTCGGGCTGAACGCGGTGCTGATCTCGCTCGCCATCTTCGTGTTCTGGGGCCGCAGCAAGAAAGCAGTCATCATGCCGCGGTAAATGACCTTCGTCACATACTTGCTCCCAAACAAGGTAAGCGCCAAATCCTGCCCACATTTCGCTGATTGCGGGAACCACTATGTATAGCTGTGAAGGGGAGTGCACAGCGTGGCGGATGATGGTGATATATTCGAACATATGGTTGATCATTCCGGCAGTGATGTCGTGCGCCGGGTGGATGTTATAGTTTCGGGCGGCGGTCGTCGTTCATGGTCTCCGGATGTGAAGGCGCGGATTATTGCGGAGAGCATGGTGCCGGGCGCGAATGTGTCGGAGGTAGCGCGGCGCAATGACATGTTGCCGCAGCATTTGTATATGTGGCGGCGCGCGGCGATGGAGCGGATTGCGGCAGGATCGTCGGATGGCGCACTATTTGTGCCTGCGCGGATTGAGAGCGCACCGCCGAGCGGGATGCAGGCAGTGTCGATCATCAGCGACACGAAAAGCCGCAACGTCGACAGCGCGGAAATCGGCATTGAACTCGAGGGCGTTACGTTGCGTATTCCTGAGGGGGTCAACGCTGATCATATCGCGCGGGTGCTGCGAGCGGTGCGCACGGCAGCCTCATGATCATCCCGTCTGGGCCGTTGAAGGTGTTGGTGGCGGTGAAGCCAGTAGATTTTCGCAAAGGCATGGTGGGACTGGCGACATTGGTGAAGTCCGAGTTGCAGCGCGATCCCTTTTCGGGGATGATGTTCGTGTTCCGTAGTAAGCGGGCGGATCGGTTGAAGTTGCTGCTCTGGGATGGCACGGGCTTGGTGCTCGTCACCAAGCGCCTTGAAGGGGGCAACTTCCGCTGGCCTCGTAATGGTGAAGGGTCGATGAACCTGACTCCGGCGCAAGCTGCGGCGCTGATTGAGGGGCTAGATTGGACGCGGGTTCATGCCCAGCCCGTGGCACGTCCGGTGCTGACGCAATAGGTCGCAAGCCTGAATCATCCTATCGCAAAGAGCCATGCAAACCCCGAAAAGTTGGCTAAAATCAGGCATGGAAGAGACCGCTGCACACCTGCCCGATGACGTTGATGCGCTCAAGGCGATGATTATTGCTACCCAGTTGCGCAACGCCCAACTGGAAGTGCTAAACGCCAAGCTCAAGCACATGATTGCGTTTTTGCAGCGGATGCAATTTGGCAAACGCTCCGAAAAAATGGCGCCGGATCAACTCGCGCTGGCGCTGGAAGATAGCGCCATCGGCCATGCCGAGGTCGAAGCGCTCATTGAACAGAGCAAAGAGATGTCTGAGACGCAAACGCGCAAACGCCGTGATCCTGAGACGCCGCGTGCGTCGCTCCCTGCGCACCTCCCGCGCGTTGAGGTGGAGATCATGCCCGACGCAACGGAATGCGCGTGTTGCGGCGGCGAGCTGCACCGCATTGGCGAAGATAGCGCGGAACGGCTTGATGTCATTCCGGCGCAATATCGTGTATTGGTGACGGTGCGCCCCAAACTTGGCTGCCGCGCGTGCAGTGATGGCGTCGCCCAGGCATTCGCCCCCAAGCACATTGTTCCCGGTGGCTTGCCCAGCGAACGGCTGATTGCCGATGTGCTGGTCAAAAAATATGCGGATCATCTGCCACTGTATCGCCAATCACAGATTATGGCGCGTCAGGGCGTGATCATTGACCGCGCCACAATCGCCAACTGGGTGGGCGCCGCAGCGGCGCGGCTCAAACCGTTGGTTGAGTTGATGAAAGCCGAGCTACTCAGCAGCGCGCGGCTGTTCGTCGATGAAACGACGGCAAAAGTGCTCTCACCCGGCAATGGCAAAACCAAAACCGGGTATATGTGGGCCATGGTGCGCAACGATCGACCCCATGGTGGCGCTGATCCACCCGCTATCGTTTATACCTATATGCCGGGGCGCGGCGGAATGTGGGCCGCCAAGCTGCTCGGCGATTATCGCGGCATCATGCAGGTCGATGGTTACGACGCCTATCGCCAGTTCGGCAAAGCGGATCGCCCCGGCGGGCCTGCAACACTCGCCTTTTGCTGGGCACATGCACGCCGTTACTTCTTCGATGCCAAGACGGGCGCTGACGGGTCCATCGCCGAGGAGGCATTGCGCCGCATCGGCGTGCTTTACGACATCGAACGCGACATCAAGGGCCAATCACCCGATGCGCGCCACGCCGCCCGCCAAGAGCGCACCAAGCCACTGATCGACGCCATGCACCCTTGGCTCGAAGAGAAAAAGCGCCGCATGTTCAGCGGCTCAAACACGCTCATCGCCATCAACTACGCCCTCAATCATTGGACAGGGCTCACCCACTTTCTCGACGATGGCCGCATCGACCTTGATAATAATGCGGTGGAACGTTCAATGAGGACGGTGGCTCTTCAACGAAAGAACGCACTCTTCGCCGGACACGATCTCGGTGCTGAAAACTGGGCCGCCATCGCCTCGCTCATCGAGACATGCAAACTGTGCGGCATCAACCCCAATGCCTATCTCACCAATGTCCTCACCCGCATCGTCACCAAGCGCGATGGTGATCCGCTCGACGACCTACTCCCCCACAAATGGGTCAACACATCCGATGATGGTGATATGTTCGAATATAGCACCATGCCTATCGCCGCAAAATATGTGGGGGTGATTTAGCGCTTACCAAACAAGCCGACTCTGTTCTCGTTTGCATCGACTCTGCGTGACCCCTCGTGACGAGCAATTCGGGTTAAGCGCGACACGTCGAAGAGTCGACCATAGTGACTTGGGAATACTCTTTGCCTTCTGCGAATGTTTTCAACATGCGTTTGACTATTGCGGCAAACAACCAATTCGATGTCCCAGCGCCTTAAGGCTGGATTGGTCTATCGGAAACGGCAGTTCAACAGTTTCATAAGCCGCGATTGCCAGGATTTCAGTTCCGCTTTTTGCAGATATGTGTATGTCTGAGCTGCGCCCCGACAATGATGATTTGCCGTGTTGCGCAACTGTAGCAGTGGCACCGGTCAATACTTGTTCGTCGATTGACAGTGTAATTCGACCAATACGGAGTGGAACACGCATCTCACCACTGAGGCTCAGTTCAAGCAGGCCAGCCGCCTGCATTGCAAATTCTATCAGCCGCACCTCGGGCATCAACGCCCGCGAAGCGGGCAGATCAGAAAGATGTGCTGTAAGCGTGTCGCCGTTACGCTGTACCGCTCCCACCACCTGAAAACTTGGCCCGTGGAAGAAGACTTGGTAAATCTCATCACCGGTAACGGTGAGACCTATGGGCGAAGGTGGGTCTAAAGAACGAGTGCTATCACTGGGCTGCATATCCCCGCGCAATCGCGCGCGAAAATGAGCGACCTCAGCCTCATCGGCACGCTGCGGCGTGCGCACGAGTGCATCGCGAAAGGAGCCTCCTTCATTGTGCTGTATATCTCCTAATACTGTCTCCAAGCGATGCGCCGCATCGGTGGATAGGATGCAAGGCTCGGCGATACGCACATCCTCTATGCAAATACGTGTTATGCTCGGATGCTGCGACCGGAGCGCGCTGACCATCGCCCCCAATCCCATAGCTGTCCCGAACAGCGGCAGACCGCCTGGGCGGTGATCGTCAAGCGTGGGGTGCGCGGGGTCTAGGTCGATCGGGATGATGATCATATTAGGCAATCGGCCGCTGGAGCAGCTCGATGAGGTTGTTGTCTGGATCGAGAATGAACGCCACTTTTGCTTTGCCATCAGGCGCGGTGCGTGGCTGCATAGCCACCCGGGCACCTGCCGCAGTCATATAGGCAAACGTCGCATCAATATCCTTCACCGCGAGCGCGAACTGAAACCAGCCCTGTAGCTCGGGGTCTTTTGACGGGTCACCCGCGCGTATGGGCTTTGAGTCCTTGCGCTCAAAAAGCTCGATCCGCACGCCTTGCGGATTGGTAATCACCATGCCGCGCAGATTATATTGCGGCAGTGTGAATTGATCTTCGATTGTCGTGAAACCCAGCACATCGGCATAAAACGTCTGCGATATTTCAAGATTGGCGACGGAAACACCAGCGTGATCGAAAGTGAGTGGTTCTAAGTGTGCGGTCATGGCCGATCCTTTAAGGAATGTTGCGGACGGTTTCGGTCACAAGGCTGAGCGTTCGGCTGGTATCGAGCAGTTCATTCTCCAGCGCACGCAGCTCAGCCTGTAGTTGGGTATCGGCGGCAAGCGCATCCGCGCCACCGCGCGTGTTGAGAAACAGCTCATCTATGACATCAAAAAAGCTCGAGTCGGTGCCATCTGGATGCAACTCTTCGGGCAGCGTATGGTTTTGGACACAGCGGGCAACCACTTGCGGCCACGCGGCGCTCTCTGCGACAATTTCAGTGAATGCGGCGCGCCAACGACTCTGGAATTCCGCCCGCGACAAGTCTGGCCGACGGCGACGGAACATAAACAGCTTATCGCTGTGCCAATCGCCTGCCGTAATCTCAATCTCATGCGTATAGTGCATTACTGCACCTGACTCATTCGCAAACCGGCCTTCATCGGGCCGAACGATAGCGAGATATTCTGCGCCCGACATGTTGCGATGCTGCGCCAAGCGGCTGTCAAACCAAGCCTCGGTGACAATGTCGAGGTGGTCAGCGCGCGGATGGCCGAATGCTGTATCATTCAGCTCAAACACGGGGAAATTATAGTGGTAGTGGCGGATACCGGCTGCCACCTCCGGCACATTTTTCACCAGCGGGCCGTGCACGTTGCTCACATAATCGCGAAATTCTTGGTGCGACATCCCGTCTTTACGCGGCGCGAGGATCATCATTTTAATCATGGGTGGAGCCTCATTTCTGCGGGTTTGGTTGATGGTGCTAATGTGAGCACTTTATACAGCGCGGTGGCACCAGCGATCAGCGCCGCCACGCCCAACACGCGGTAGGACCCGATAATGCCGCCGCCAATCCCGATGCTGACAGGGATCAGTAGCCCAGCGCAAAATTGCCCGACCGAGAAGGCACCCTGCCAAATGCCGGTGCCGCGCCCTCTGATTTCAAAACTCAATTGCCGTACCGCCCAGGTCAAAAGCGTAGGCATGATCATGCCAGCGCCAATTTGGTTGAGTGCGGAAATCAGGAGAAAACTGTTGGGATCGCGCACCATACTCATCGCGCAATAACTGGCGCCAATGATCAAAAACTCAGCCGTCAGTAGCTTGGCAACTGAAACGCGCGTGAGGGCTTGGAATGAGAGCGTCCCCACCGATGTCGCGAGACTGACTATAGCGGTGTAGAATCCAATCTGTGCGGGGTCGCGCATACCAAGCGCACTCAACGCGACCCCGACCTCAATCTGCCACGTGTAGACAAGGATAGAGGCAAAGAGTGTGATGGCACAGATGCCAGCCATTGCGTGCCAAGGGAATATCACCTGCGAGTCGGTGTTTAGTGACGCGGGCGCGGCTGATCGTTGTGGTTCCCAAATCAATACAGAGACTGCAATCGCAAGCAACGCCGCTACACCATAAAGTGCAAACGATCCGCGCCAGCCAAACGCACTCCCCAGCGCGCCGCCGACGATCAGGCAGACAATCGCGCCGATTGAGGCGACCGCCATCTGCATCCCCAGCCAACGATCCCGCGCCTCGCCTTGAAACAAATCACCCACCAGCGTGGTGCTGAGAGTCAGCACACCAGCTTCAGCAATCCCGACGCCGATCCGCGTGGCGAGGATAGCCCATATGTTGTTTAGGAAAATCGGGGCGACCCCAAGCGCCGCATAAGCGAAGAGCGCCACGATGAGCAGGCCGCGCCGCCCGAAGCGATCTCCCGCCAGCCCCATGAGCGGCGAAAAAAGCATGAGGCACAGGCTCGGCACAGTGAGGATGATATTGACCCAAAAAACAACATTTGGCGTGGTGCTGAACGCCTCAATCATCTTCGGCACAACGGGCGCCAGCGCCAGCACACCCATTACAGCCATAATGCAGGGAAGGAGCAAGATGATCCCTTGCGCAAAGCCCGGGGTGCGCGGCTGGGCGATTGCGCTCATAGCCGCACCATAAGGTGAAAATGTCCACTGCGGAGACCCCGCAGCGGACAATCCCATTCCCTCCCCAGGGAATTTTGGTAAGCGACACTGCTCATATAAACATCGCCAAGAGCCCCAGCCCCTCGGGGCGAGGCACTTGGAACTTAATCGGTTTCCAATCGGCTGCAGCAGGCCGCTCGATGCAGCGCGTCAGCCAATCGAGCATGTGCGGATATTCCGCCATCGGGATGCCTGCGAGCACGCCCAGCGTCATCACCGCGCTGACATTGAGATCTGCGACGGAGAACGTATCGCCAAGCAGATAGGGTCGGTTTGCAAGCTGCGCATCAAGCACTTTGAACGGGCGGTCGAGCTTCTTCAACATGATAGCCGCCTCGTCCGGACGGCGTA
>JAYVZY010000252.1:0-3408 GCA_043782885.1 Sphingomonadales bacterium
CATGGCGACACTGTGATTTTCTCATCCAAGCAAATCCCCGGCAACGAAGTTGCTATTGGTGTCATTCAGAACGCACTGGCCCGCAAGGGTGTCATCATGGTGACGGAGAAGCAGGCGCATGTGCATGTCTCCGGCCATCCCGGCCAACCTGAGTTGGCGGCGATGTATGACTGGATCAGACCCGAACTTCTGCTTCCTGTGCATGGCGAGCGGCGGCATATGGCCGAACAAGCGCGATTTGGTCTGGCGCAAGGTGTGCCGCAAGCGTTGGTGCAATCGAACGGCGATGTGGTGCGTTTGGCGCCGGGCAAGCCTGCGATCATTGGCCATGAGCGCACCGGACGGCTGCTGCTCGATGGCGATGTCATCCTAGCGGCGGGCGGCGGTGTTATTAACGAGCGCAAGAAACTCGCCCAATTTGGCGTTATCTCCGTCGCGGTGGCGCTCGATGCGTCGGGCAGACTGGTCGGCGATCCTGAGATCAACCTGCTCGGTATTCCGGTAGAAGACGAGCGTGCCGATTATATCGCAGAATCACAGGATGCGGCGCGCGATGCCGTGGCCAAGGGCGAGCGCGACGATGCCAAGCTCCGCGATAAAATTCGTCTCGCCGTGCGCCGTGTCGCGACCGAGTGGACGGGCAAAAAGCCGATGGTAGAAGTGCTGGTCATCCGGACGCGCGCGCGGTGAGATCAGTGCGATGAAATGGCAGTCAGGCTTGGCTATCTTTGCGCTCTTTTGGGTGTTGAGTGCGTTTTTTGTGATGCCGTTCGGCGTAAAGACGGCTGAGGAGGCCGGTCTGGAGCGAGTCCCTGGTCAGGCTGAGAGCGCACCAGCCAACTTCAACCCCAAGCGGATTCTCGTTCGGACAACGATTGTGGCCGGCATTCTCTTCGGGCTGTTCTTGCTGAATATGAGAATGGGCTGGATAACGATGGATACACTCACATTCTTCCACCCGCCAAGCAGCTAAAACTGAGTTAAGTCCGCAGCCGCTCGATGGCGTGCGCGAGCGCCACATAAAGCTTACCCATGTCCGAAGAGAGTAGGGTCACACTCAGCGGCCCGCTCTCCCGCGAACTCAGCACTGTTCGGAGCATCGCTTCAAAATCATGAATATAGCGGTTAACATGGTCGCGGAATTCATCGTCGTCGTCATAATGCCTCAGAATTTCGCGCGCACTCCCAGCATCCAGCAGTTTTACCGCGCGGCGCGTGAAAATGCCACGATCGCCTCGGAGATATGAGGCCCATGACGCGTCAGTCACATCGTGCGAGAGAATCTTCGTCACATCGATTGAGATCGAATTAAGCGACTCGATGAGTAAGGAAACGCGCCGCGAAAGCGTGCCTTGAGCCGCTCCCTCGTGCGCCTGCTCCGCACTGTTGAGTTGCGCTTTGAAGGCTGCGCTTGTCTCAGAGATGGTGAGCATCTGGCGCATCAAGCGCTCTGTTGCTTTGTCAGCAGCGTCAACCGCCTGCAGCGCCACGTCAGAAATGTGGGCCATTTGTGATTCCACCTGACTTGAAAGCGCTTCACGCATCGCATCGCGGCTCGCATCCCCCAGCGCTGCCGCCGCATCTGGAATAACCTTATGGATGGCTTCTCGTGCCCGTTCACCGGCTTGCACTGCCGTTTCGCGCACTCGCACCAGCGCTTCGACAAGTTGAACGCTTGCCCCCTGCGAGAGTGACGTCATCTCAGCATCGCACTGGTTTAGTGCCTCAGCAAGCGACGTTGCCGTGGCGTAGCTTTCCGCCAATTGCTTATGAGACGCTTCAATGCGCGTGTGCTGATCTGAAATGAGCGTGTCATTCTCAGTCAATTTTTGTTTTGACGTCGAAATTTTTGTTTCGATATCAGCTACTTGAGTCGCGGTTTTCGAAACTCTCTCACTTGCGTCACGCGCGATCTGATTGAGCCTGGCAAAGGCGGCTGGTAGTGTCTCGTCAATCTCGCGTGCTGATCCGTCGAGCGAAACCATCAGCGCCTCAGACTTGGAAATGAGTGCCTCCGCACTCTCGCCGCCCGCAGCTAAGGCGTCGCGAAGCACATGGCTATGCTCGGTGAGTGCCTTGATTGCTTGGGTGAGGCGCTCGGTGCGTTCGGTGCCGTGTGTATCGATGGCGGCCAAGCGACCTTCAACATCGGCAAGGGCGCCGCGCAGCTGATCCAGCAATTTACCGCTGAGCCCGTCTTGAACCTGAAGGCTGTGGCCGAGCGCATCGACCTGCTTGGTAATTTGTGCTACATTATGATCAAGTTGGGCCGAGCTCTCGTCACCCGCTTTGGCAAGCGACATTTGGCTCTGTTGAACCAATGAGCGCATCGCAAACGCCTGCGCCTCCATCTGTGTCATGTGGCTGGAGAGCACTTCTGAGGCGGAACCCGCGATTGCTTGCGCCTCAGTCCCCCGCTCAGACAATGATCCCAGATGTCCGATCAGCGCTTTTGCTTGCTCCTGTGCCGTCAACCCGGCATCCTGAAGCGCGACGACCATTTTACGTGTTTCGATATGCGCTTTGGGCAGATTGGCGAGCAGCACGGCCATATCTGAACGCGCTGCCGCAGCCGCATTCTTCAAGCCATTGGTGTGCACACCGATCTGACCAATCTCTTCGCCGAGCATCGCGCGCAATGTCGCAATCCGGTTCAGCGCTTGTTCCCCGACAACTTCAAGGTGCTCCGTTTGGTCGCGCACCGCTTGCGCGCCCTCGGCAAGGCGCATTTCTGAACTGGAAATCAGCGCCGAGATCGATGCCTGCTCGTGTTTTAGTCTCGCGATAGTGGTATTAAGGGTGGTCTGATCATCAACTTTGGCCCGTCGCAGCATCAACCACATCGCGCACAGGAGCACGAGCGGTGTCGCCGCTGTCGATATGGTCTGGATGATAAGGTCAGGCCTCATTGCGGTATGGATGATGCCCGGCCCAGCGCTGACGGCGACATAACCCACCCAAGCAATGCCGGTTGCCAAAAGCAAAGCCGCCATAAATCGTGAGGATTGTCTGGGTTTTACATAATCTACCTGATCATCAGGTTCCGGCGCTGCGATAACATGCAGTATGTCTCCGATCGGCTGCGGATCGTGCTGATCGGCAAGAACGGCGCCGGAGAGCGCATCGTCTGGCTGCGGCTCCCCCCAGAGTTCAACAACTTTTTTACCCCTCGTCATACGGCCCGTTTACCATAATTTCGCGAGATGTGAAAAGCCCCTATATCTAGTAGTGCAGACGCCCAAACACTTTCCAAACTACTAAACTTCGTTTATCGGCGACGAGAATTATGGGGAGCACGACATTGCCAGTAGCGGCATTGATCTTCGGCGAGACAGAGCAGAACGACAATATCGCTGGCGGCAGTTGGTCATACTCGGTCGCGGGCCAGCCGCTTGTGGAGTATCAGTT
>JAYVZY010000253.1:0-3188 GCA_043782885.1 Sphingomonadales bacterium
GCACGATGATCCCCACGGTCAGCCCCAGGAACTTATACACCCGCCCCATCCACTCGGCATCGCGCGTGGCGAGATAGTCGTTCACGGTCACAACATGAACGCCCTTACCCGGCAGCGCATTGAGGTAGCACGCGAGCGTTGCCACCAGCGTTTTGCCCTCACCGGTGCGCATTTCCGCGATTTCGCCGCGGTGGAGTACAATGCCGCCCACCATCTGCACATCGTAATGCCGCTGGCCGAGCACGCGCTTGGCGGCTTCACGCACGGTTGCAAAAGCTTCGGGGAGCAGATCGTCAAGTGCGGTCCCATCGTCCAGCCGCTTGCGGAAGAGCGCCGTCTGGTTTTTGAGATCATCATCGGAAAGTGCAGAAATGGTGGGCTCAAACGCGCCAATCTGTTCTACCGTTTTACCGAGTGCCTTGACGTAGCGATCATTAGACGAACCGAATATAGCTTTGGCGATACCACCGAGCATTGAATTTCCTGACGTTTACAAAAGCACCGTGCGCCGCCAAAAAGCTTGGGGCGCGCCGCGCCGGATACATGCGCCGCGAGATAGGGATTGGGGGGCGGAGTGTCAATTAGAAGGGGTTCAGGAAATTTTGTTATCGGCCCAACACTGTAGCGTAACGCTGCGTTTTAGGTCGGCTCGCTCACTTCTGTGATCGACCCGTTTCGTATCCGTAACGCTTGATAATCTTAACCGCCTGCGGGCTGCGCATAAATTTGACAAACGCGAGCGCAGCCGGATTATGTGCTCCCGTCAACAGCAACACAGCTTGCTGCTCTATCGGCTTGTGGAGCTTTGCAGGCACCAACCAGCGCGATCCGCCTTGAACAGCGATCACTTGGCTATAGGCAACAAACCCGAGCTCGGCAGCGCCCGTTGCAGAGAATTGATAGGCCTGGGTCAGCGAGCTCCCTTTCACAATTTTGGGCTCAAGGGCTGAATAAACATTCATGCTTTGCATCGTCTGCACCGCAGCGACACCATAGGGCGCAACCAGTGGATCGGCGAGCGCAATCTTGTTGAAGTTGCCGCGTTTCAGCACTGCCCCATTGTCATCAATCAGCCCCAGTGTGGTCGAATAGAGCATTAATCGACCAACGGCATACGTGAAGCGGGTGCCACGAACCGTCAGCCCGTCTTGTTCTGCCTTTTTAGGACGATCAGCATCAGCCGACAGGAACACCTCAAACGGCGCCCCATGAGCGATCTGTGTATAAAATGCTCCAGACGCGCCAAACACAAGTGTTGCTGTATGCCCCGTTGCCTTTTGAAACGCAGCGGCGATCTCTTTGCTCGGCTCGGTAAAATTCGTGGCGACAGCAACCCGGGTATCGGCGGCAGAGGCAGCAACAGGCAAGGCGAGCGCGACGCCGATCACCAAGAGTGCTTGGTGGGCAGATTGAAATATCTTCGTCATGATGAACGGCATACTTTGTTCCGGGCGAACATGAAACGCCTTTTACGCACTTCAGCCAACAAAGCCCGCTCACCATTTCTCCCTTGATAGCACCTCCCTTGATAACGAACGCCACACACGCTAAGTGCGCCGCTTGACGCAAAATAGGCTTTGTTATGATTACGTTTCTTCTCGTTGTGCAGATCATCATCGCAGTGGCGCTGGTCGGCGTTATTCTCATGCAGCGCTCGGAGGGCGGCGGACTGGGCATTGGCGGATCGCCCGCCGGGTTGATGTCGGCGCGCGGCGCGGCGGATTTCCTGACACGGACAACGACGATTCTGGCTGGCGTGTTCATCACATTGTGCATCGCGATGGCGGCAGTTGCGGCCTCGAATCGCAATTCAACAAAACTTGATACGTCGCTCGTGAAGGCCAGTGTCGCCAAGCCGCTCGGCATTCCGACGGGCAAGCCTGCGACTGATACCAGCGGCGACCCGTTAGCTGCGCTTGGTGCGCAATCGACGAGCAACGCGGCGGCACCTGTGTTGCCGGCTCCCGCACCTGCATCCACACCAGCGCAAAAATAATCGCTTTAGACTGTTCCGCACCCTTGCCAAAGGGGGGTGGGCACGCTTAAGCCTTTTCTCCCATGGCGCGGTTCATTTTCATCACCGGCGGCGTGGTTTCCTCGCTTGGCAAAGGCTTAATGGCGGCGTCGCTGGCGGCGCTGTTGCAGGCACGGGGTTATAAAGTCCGCATTCGGAAGTTCGATCCGTATCTCAACGTTGATCCGGGCACGATGTCGCCGTATCAGCATGGCGAAGTCTATGTGACGGATGATGGTGCAGAGACTGATCTCGATCTTGGCCATTATGAACGGTTCACCGGTGTTGCGGCGAAGCAATCGGACAATGTGACCTCGGGTCGCATTTACAGCCAAATTATTACCCGCGAGCGACGCGGCGATTATCTTGGTGCAACGGTGCAAGTTATCCCGCACGTCACGGACGCGATCAAGGCGTTTGCTCGCGCCGACGTTGATGACCTGGATTTTGTGCTGTGCGAGATTGGCGGCACAGTGGGCGACATTGAATCGCTGCCGTTCATTGAGGCAATCCGGCAATTGCGCACTGATCTCGGACGCGGCAACAGCATTTCAATCCACGTCACGCTGGTGCCCTATATCGCGGCAGCTGGTGAGTTGAAAACCAAGCCGACGCAGCACAGCGTGCGCGAATTGGCGTCACTCGGTGTGCAGCCTGATGTGCTGGTGTGTCGTTGTGAACAGCCGCTCCCCGAGGGAGAGCGCGCCAAGATCGCGCAATTCTGCAACGTCCCAAAAGAGGCGGTCATCCCCGCGCTTGATGCTAAAACAATCTACGCGGTGCCGACGCAATACCACGCGGAGGGGCTGGATGAAGCGGTATTGACCGCCTTCATGATCGAGCCCGGCCCGGCGCCAGACCTCGGGCGTTGGAGCAACATCGTCGATGCGCTCACCAACCCTGAGGGTGAAGTGACAATCGGCGTGGTCGGCAAATATGTCGGCCTCCCCGATGCGTATAAATCATTGAATGAGGCGCTCGTCCACGGCGGTATCGCGAATCGCGTGAAGGTCAACATCCAGTGGATCGACGCCGAATTGTTTGAGGCGCCGGACAGTGACATTGCAGCCAAGCTTGAGCCGCTCCACGCCATACTTGTGCCGGGTGCGTTTGGTGAGCGCGGGGCGGCAGGCAAAATTGCCGCCATCCGTTTCGCCCGCGAGCGCCGCGTGCC